>NZ_JAKUDW010000039.1:0-49346 GCF_022662595.1 Bacillus cereus group sp. BfR-BA-01524
CCATATCAAATGCCATATCAGCAAGGAGCGCCGTTTGGACCACAATATACGTCTATGCCAAATCCGAATATGATGCCAATGGATAATAATATGCCGCCGCTTGTGCAGGGTGAGGAAGATTGTGGATGTGGAGGAGAAAGTAGACTATATAGTCCACAACCAGGTGGTCCGCAATATGCGAATCCTTTATATTATCAACCAACTCAGTCTGCATATGCACCGCAGCCAGGAACGATGTATTATCAACCAGATCCACCAAATGTATTTGGAGAGCCCGTTTCAGAAGAAGAGGACGAAGAAGAAGTTTAAAAAGGCGGGAGTATTCCCGCCTTTTTTGCATGCGTGTTAATTAAGAAAATGAAGTTTTTTTATGAAGTGCTAGAAAATTCCCAGTGAAATATTAACAGTGTAAAAACCTTCTCTGTTACTCATCATAAGAGGGAGCTTTTCAGTAGAGAAGCTCATTCTAACAGAGGGGGTTTTTGTATTGAATACGAAAGTAAAAGTAATTGCTGCTTCTTTGTTAGTTACCAGTGCATTAGCTGCATGTGGTACACCAAAAGATAACAATGCAATGGATGGACGTAACTACAATTACGAGCGTACATCTTATAATGATACACACCAGTATCGTGATAATGTAACGCGTAATGATCGTTATACAGATTATGTAACATATAGAAATGGTCGTAACGATACAGGATATAATAATTATTACCGCGATGTAAATTACAATGGACAAATTGCTAATCCACATCCAACACGTAATATTACAATGAACAATTCATACATTAACAATGATGGTAAAACAGCAGAAAGAATTACAAATCGTGTGAAACGTATGAATAACGTAGACCGTGTGTCTACAGTTGTATATGGAAACGATGTAGCGATTGCGGTAAAACCACGTAATCCAGTATCGAATGAAACAGCGCTTGCAAATGAAGTTCGTCAAGCTGTTGCAAATGAAGTTGGAAACAGAAACGTATATGTTTCTGTAAGAAATGATATGTTTACTCGTGTCGATGCAATGAGTACTCGTCTACGTAACGGTACAGTTACAAACGATTTTAATCGTGACATAGTGAATATGTTCCGAGACATTCGTTACGGTTTAACTGGTACAGTACGATAGCGAAATAAAAGAGGAAGGGATAGCCCTTCCTCTTTATTCATCGTTGTCTTGTAAACGACGTTTTTTAATAAAATAACTAACGGAGTAAGAAACTAAAAAGCATATGAAAAGAATACTACCTGTTAAAATAGCTTCAAACAGAGGTCTTTCTGGACTGAAAATAATATAAATAATAGCCATAACAATTCCTACAATAAGGGAGCGGAAGACAAGTTTATAATAAGGAGTTAACTTTATTTCCTTTTCACTTTCTTCTACATCAATTGAAACACTTAACTGTAAATAACTAAGGACGATACTTGTAAGAATAAATAATAGCCATAATGGAGATTTCGTAATTTGGTCCATTCCTTCAGTGAATCCGATATAACCTAAAATGCCAATTATACCAAGCGATTGAAAAAGAAAGGCAATACGTATGTTTTTTAATGTTTTCAGAATGAGACGTTCATCCTTTATTTTTTTCATAATATCCATCTCCTGTTTTATGATGATTTCGCTGTTACATTAATTGTAACATATATGTTACTTTTATCAATTTATAATTTACATATCGTTCGTTTGGATAACAAAGGAAATAAAATATTTTTATAAACATGTTGCACTTACACTTTATTAATGTTATATTAACAAAGCGATGAGCTAATTTACGTAAGACGAGAGATATGCTTAAGTGCTAAACACGCGAATGTGGTCGCCTGGTCTCTCGCCGTAAACGCATCAAGACGCCTGCTTTGCAGGCGTCTTTCATTTTGTATAAAAGTGAATGATACATGCAGATGAGGTAAACCCTTATCTGCATTTTTTATTTTTCGAAAGAAATGTAATATGGATAAAACCCCCATTTCCGGAAAAACTACTAATGAAAGTATGATCTTGCCTAAAAGAGGTGAACGGAAATGAAATGGATACTGATTGCGATGCAAGCTTTCGTTATGATGTTTTGTTTCGTTTATGGAACGAATGCGAAGGCGGAAGGGCCAGTACCAGAAGTAACGGAAAAAGAACCTGAGGTTACAATTTTATTAGAGCGTATGTATGTTGATGGCGAAGTAAGCGAAGAAATACTTACAGAAAAAGTGGCGTATTTAGAAAAGTTTTTACAGCAATATAAAGAATGGCAACTTGTTGATCGTGATGATGTACAAATTGTATTGCAAAAGAAAGTTGATGATATTTCTCCGTTATTGAAAACAAGTGGATATTTTGGTGTTTCAGAGGAAGGGATATTACAAATTTTCAAAGGTGTGCCGAAAAGTGATAATGCGATCCATTCTTTCTTTCAAATTGATATGAAAAAGCTTGAGAGTTATGAGCGTGCGAAATTGAAACGTGGTATTCGTATCAAATCAAAAGAAGGTTTTGTGAAGACGATTGAAAAAATGAAACAATACGCAGTGCAAAATAAGAAAAAAAGCAGCTCATGGTGAGCTGCTTTTTTCTTATTTATTCTTAGCTAAAATTTCTTTTGCGATTTCATCAATTAGCATATCTTTTCCAATTGGATTGAATGCTTTCGTATTGAAGACTTCATTTGATACTTCATATACGTGATTGTTCTTAACCGCTTTATTGTCTTTCCAAACAGCACTATTTTTGTAGTCTTCGTAAACTTTATCAGCTTCGCCGCCAAAGTTTACAATAAACATTTGGTCAGGCTGGAATGCAACTAGGCCTTCTAGTGATACTTGCGCCATTGTTTGTTTTAAATCCGTACCTTTTGTTGCAGGAAGTTTTAAGTCGTTAAAGATGATGTCACCGTATCCGAAGCTGCCGTATACACGGAAGTTTTGCGGTGTAACTGCAACGAACATAAAGTTCTCATCTTTTGTTTTCTCTTTAATTTTTTTAGATAAAGAGTCTGCTTTCTTATCGTAGTCTGCAATCCATTTGTCTGCTTTCTTCTCTTCGTCAAATAGCTTACCTACTTCTTTAAACTTACCACGCCAGTCTTCTAAGTTTGTTTCTAGAACAACTGTAGGTGCAACTTTTTCTAGTTGATCATAAATTTTTAATTGACGGTTGTTTAAAATAATTAAGTCTGGTTTTAAAGCAGTAACAGCTTCTAAATCAACTTTAGGTGCCCAGTACCAACCAACTGCTTTTACTCCATCTAACTTGTCTGTTAAATGATTTTGGATTTTATCTTTATATGTATTTGCTGTACCAACAGGTTTGTGTCCAAGAAGTAATAGTTCTTCTGTTGATCCAGATAAGTCAACAATTCTCTTTGGATTTACTGGAATTGTAGCTTCACCTTTAGCATGTTTTACAACTTTTGTTTTCGGTTGTTCTTTTACTTTCGATTCTTCTTTTTGAGAAGAACATCCAACGATAGAAAGAACAACAAGCATAATAGTAAATAAAATAAATAGTTTACGTTTCATCCTGATGTAACCCCTTTAATTAGTATTGATAATCATTATCGACTTCTGTATATTAAGGTGCTTTAAACTTTCTGTCAATGGAAAATAACAGAAGTTTCAAGTGGAGAACATTTGTTGGGGCAGTCTCGCTTTTCTATCATTAAATATGTTAAAATGGAATACATGATTTAAGAGGGAGAGATCGTATTTTGTTTGAATATGTTACAGGTTACGTGGAGCATGTAGGGCCGGAATATGTCGTAATTGATCATAATGGAATTGGTTATCAAATTTTCACACCGAATCCGTATGTATTTCAAAGAAGTAAGCAAGAAATCCGTGTCTATACATATCATTATGTGAGAGAAGATATTATGGCACTTTACGGGTTTAAAACACGTGAAGAGCGTTTATTATTTACAAAGTTGTTAGGCGTGTCCGGCATTGGGCCAAAAGGCGCTCTTGCAATTTTAGCTTCTGGTCAAACAGGACAGGTCGTTCAAGCGATTGAGCATGAAGATGAGAAGTTTTTAGTGAAATTCCCAGGCGTCGGAAAGAAAACAGCACGCCAAATGATTTTAGATTTAAAAGGAAAACTAGCAGATGTCGTACCAGATGCATTTGTTGATTTATTCTCAGATACAGAACGTTTTGATGAGAAGAAAGGTTCATCAGCGGAGCTTGATGAGGCACTGGAAGCTCTGCGCGCACTTGGATACGCAGAACGCGAGGTTTCTCGCGTTGTACCAGAGTTATTAAAAGAATCATTAACGACGGATCAGTATATTAAAAAGGCACTTAGTCTTTTACTAAATGGTAAGAGGTGAGTATAATGGACGAACGTCTCCTTTCAGGGGAATCTGCATATGAAGATTCGGATTTAGAATATTCATTACGGCCACAGACGCTCCGTCAGTATATTGGCCAAGATAAAGCGAAACATAATTTAGAAGTATTTATTGAAGCGGCGAAAATGCGTGAAGAAACGTTAGATCACGTGCTTTTATATGGACCACCAGGTCTTGGTAAAACGACGCTTGCGAATATTATTGCAAATGAGATGGGCGTTAATGTTAGAACAACTTCAGGTCCGGCAATTGAAAGACCAGGAGATTTAGCTGCTGTATTAACAGCGCTTCAGCCAGGGGATGTATTATTTATTGATGAAATTCATCGTTTGCATAGATCAATTGAAGAAGTATTGTACCCTGCGATGGAAGACTTTTGTCTTGATATCGTAATTGGAAAAGGGCCTTCAGCACGTTCTGTACGCCTAGATTTACCGCCATTTACATTAGTTGGAGCAACGACACGTGCTGGAGCATTATCGGCACCGCTTCGTGACCGCTTCGGTGTACTTTCAAGGTTAGAGTACTACACAGTAGATCAGCTTTCTGCGATTGTTGAACGTACAGCAGAAGTATTTGAAGTTGAAATCGATTCGTTAGCTGCATTAGAAATTGCAAGACGTGCTCGTGGTACACCTCGTATTGCGAATCGTCTTTTAAGACGTGTACGTGATTTCGCACAAGTTCGTGGTAACGGAACGGTTACGATGGAAATTACGCAAATGGCATTAGAGCTACTGCAAGTAGATAAATTAGGTCTAGATCATATTGATCATAAATTACTGCTTGGTATTATTGAGAAATTCCGTGGTGGTCCAGTTGGGTTAGAAACGGTTTCAGCAACAATTGGAGAAGAATCTCATACAATTGAAGATGTGTATGAGCCGTATTTATTACAAATTGGCTTTTTACAACGAACGCCACGGGGCCGAATTGTAACGCCGCTTGCGTATGAACATTTCGGAATGGAGATACCAAAAGCATGACGGAGATGCCCAAATTACTTATTACAGCGGGAATCTTGCTCATCGTTGTTGGATTAGCTTGGAAGTTCATTGGAAGGCTTCCAGGCGATATTTTTGTGAAAAAAGGAAACGTTACCTTTTATTTTCCTATCATTACATGTATTGTGTTAAGTATTGTATTATCTTTTATTATGTATATAATAAATCGATTTAAATAAGAAATAGGTGGATATAGCTATGGATATAAATCTGTTTGATTTTCATTTACCAGAAGAACTTATTGCGCAAGTCCCGTTAGAAGATCGTGAAACATCAAGATTAATGGTGTTAGACCGTGAAACAGGTGATATTGAGCATAAACATTTTACGGACATTCTTTCTTACTTACATGAGGGGGATTGCTTAGTTTTAAATGAAACGAAAGTTATGCCTGCTCGTTTGCATGGTGTGAAAGAAGATACAGGCGCGCACATTGAAGTACTTCTTTTAAAACAAGAAGAAGGCGATAAGTGGGAAACGCTTGTAAAGCCAGCGAAACGTGTAAAAGAAGGAACTGTTATCTCTTTTGGCGAAGGGAAATTAAAAGCAACTTGCACAGGAACTGCAGATCAAGGTGGACGTCAGCTTGAATTTTCATATGACGGCATCTTCTATGAAATTTTAGATGAACTTGGGGAAATGCCACTTCCTCCATATATTAAAGAGACGCTAGAAGATCGCGATCGCTATCAAACAGTATATGCGAAAGAAATCGGTTCAGCGGCAGCGCCGACTGCGGGACTTCACTTTACAGAAGAGTTACTTGAGAAGTTAAAGCAAAAAGGCGTTCAGTTAGCATTCATTACCCTTCACGTAGGACTTGGAACATTTAGACCAGTTTCTGCAGACACGATTGAAGAACACCATATGCACGCAGAATATTACCATATGTCTGAAGAGACAGCTGCATTATTAAATCGTGTGAAAGAGAATGGTGGACGTATTATTACTGTAGGTACGACATCAACTCGTACGTTAGAAACAATTGCAACAGATCATGACGGTAAGCTTTGCGCCGCTTCTGGATGGACAGATATTTTCATGTATCCGGGATATGAATTTAAAGCAATTGATGGTTTAATTACAAACTTCCACTTGCCGAAATCAACATTAATTATGCTTGTAAGTGCATTTGCAAATAGAGATAATGTACTTCATGCTTATAATGAAGCAGTAAAAGAAAAATATCGTTTCTTTAGCTTCGGTGATGCAATGTTCGTTGCATCTCACGCTAAAATGAGAAACAAATAAAAGGAGTAAGTTATGACAGCAATTCGTTATGAATTTATTAAGACATGTAAACAAACGGGTGCCCGTTTAGGTCGTGTGCATACACCGCACGGTTCATTTGATACACCAACATTTATGCCAGTTGGTACACTTGCGACAGTTAAGACAATGTCACCAGAAGAATTAAAAGCAATGGATTCTGGCATTATTTTAAGTAATACGTATCATTTATGGCTACGTCCAGGTCATGAAATTATTCGTGAAGCAGGCGGCTTGCATAAATTTATGAACTGGGATCGTGCAATCTTAACAGACTCTGGTGGTTTCCAAGTATTCAGTTTAAGTGACTTCCGTCGTATTGAAGAAGAAGGCGTTCACTTCCGTAATCACTTAAATGGAGATAAATTATTCTTATCACCAGAAAAAGCGATGGAAATCCAAAATGCATTAGGTTCAGATATTATGATGGCATTTGATGAGTGTCCACCATTCCCGGCTACTTTTGAATATATGAAGAAATCTGTAGAGCGTACAAGCCGTTGGGCAGAACGTTGCTTAAAAGCGCATGAACGTCCGCAAGATCAAGGTTTATTCGGTATTGTACAGGGCGGGGAGTACGAAGAGCTTCGTCGTCAAAGTGCTAAAGACCTTGTTTCAATGGACTTCCCTGGTTACGCTGTAGGTGGTTTATCTGTTGGTGAACCGAAAGATATTATGAACCGTGTGCTTGAGTTTACAACACCACTTCTTCCAGATAATAAGCCTCGTTACTTAATGGGTGTAGGTTCTCCTGACTCGTTAATCGATGGCGCAATTCGTGGTATTGATATGTTTGACTGCGTACTTCCAACTCGTATCGCTCGAAATGGTACATGTATGACAAGTGAAGGTCGCCTCGTTGTGAAAAATGCGAAATTCGCAAGAGACTTCGGTCCGCTTGATCCAAACTGTGATTGCTACACATGTAAAAATTACTCTCGTGCGTACATCCGTCACTTAATGAAATGTGATGAAACGTTCGGAATTCGTTTAACGTCTTATCACAACCTTCATTTTCTGTTAAACTTAATGGAGCAGGTGAGACAAGCTATTCGTGAAGACCGTCTTGGCGATTTCCGCGAAGAGTTCTTTGAACAGTATGGCTTTAATAAACCGAATGCTAAAAACTTCTAATACATAATTTAAAAGGAGGAACAAAAGATGAATGCAGGTATGATGAATATCGTTATGATTGTTGCGATGTTTGCGATTTTCTATTTCTTATTAATTCGCCCGCAACAAAAGCGTCAAAAAGCAGTTGCTCAAATGCAAAACGAATTAGCAAAAGGTGATGCTATCATAACAATTGGTGGTTTACACGGTACAATCGAATCAGTAGATGAGACGAAAATTGTTATTAAATCTGGTGGTTCACACTTAACTTTCGATCGCAATGCGATTCGTGAAGTTGTGAAAAACTAATGTGGAAGGCCCTGCATGAAATGTGCAGGGCCTTTTTTAGTTACTTTGCTTTGACATATTTACACCGAAAATACCACCGAGTGTACTCGCTCCCATTAATGCTAATTGATAAAGTAATTGTGAGTTCGATAAAGTTTGAGAAAAGCCTAAATAGTTAACTAGAAAAACGAGTATAGTGAATGTGAGACCTGTTGTGAGACCTACTAGCCACCCTTTCCCCTGCGCTTTTTTGCCAGCGATAAAACCAGACATAAGCATAGATAAAAGAGCGAGTATAAAAATAGTAACGGCTAATGTCCCTTCGTTTATATTCGTAAACTTTAATAAAAGAGCCATAATCATGCTAGTAAGAGATGCGAGAATTAATAGTGTAATAATACCGAAGCCGATTGCAGTGGATAATTTTTTCGTTCCATCCATTTATACATTCCCCCTTTTTAATACAAGCATATTTTCCTTTTGTCTAAGTTAGACTAGTTTCTTTTTTATAGGGGAGTCTATACGTAAAAAAGGAGATGTAGAAATGGAATGGATATCAATAATTGGACGAACAATGCTTTTGTATATCATCATCTTAATTATTTTTCGTCTTATGGGTAAACGTGAGATAGGAGAGCTAAGTGTATTAGATTTAGTCGTATTTATTATGCTTGGAGAAATGGCCGTAGTAGCAATTGAAAATACAGATAAATCACTTTGGCATCAATTAGTTCCGATGACTTTTCTTATGTGCATCCAAATTATTTTGTCAGTCATTTCCCTAAAGTATCAACGCTTTCGGCATTTAATAGAAGGTGAGCCGGCTATTCTTGTAAACGCGGGAAAGATTGATGAAAAGAAGATGAGAAAGCAACGTTATAATATAGATGATTTAATGATGCAATTAAGGGAACAAGGAGTTGGGGATATTCGGGATGTAGAATATGCTATTTTGGAACCGTCTGGGAAGTTATCTGTCTTTCAAAAACAAAAAAATAAACAAGATGCATTGCAGTTTACTCTTCCTCTTATTATTGATGGAGAAATTCAATCTAGTCATTTACAAATGATTGAACATACAGATGAATGGCTTATTGAGAAATTAAAAAACTTAGGTTATAACGATGTAAAACAAATTTTATACTGTAGTTTTCAAAACGGACAATTTTTTGTTGATGTAAAAGAAAATTAGAGATTTATCCTTTGAAAGAGTAAGAATGATTGGTTTAACTAATAATCAGTGGAGATTACCCCACTGATTAAAGTTTCAACTTATTTCAAAAATGAAAGTTTACGAATGATAGGGAGACGACTTAACTCTTCTTTTCGAATGAGTTTGAAAGTGAAGAGAAGTACGATATAAACAATTGTTGTTAAAGTGATTTCCCATAATGTTTGTATGCCAAGGGAATGAGAGAAAATAATATATTTATGAAGATAAAAACCGAAGGCGCCTGCGATACCGATGGCAAGTCCGCCGAAAATATAGTCTTTTGCGTAAATGGTAAATGTAATCTTTTTTAAAACAGTAGCGTAGTGAAGAAATGTTACTGTTACAATATTTGCAGCGATAGCAAGTGCAACTCCCATCATTTGAAATTCTGGCCTTGAGGCTAGTACAAAAATAACGATTAATTTCACGATGGCGCCAATAAATGTATTCATCATTGCAGCTCTTGCTAAGTTTAAAGCTTGCAAAACAGAGGTAAGTGGACTTTGGAAATAATGAAATAAAAAGCAAGGCGCAAGAAGTTGAATGAATGCTGTTGCGCTGTCTGATCCGTACATAAGAGTTAAAATAGGAGAAGCGAATACGTATAATATAACGACAGACCATCCGCCGGTAATTAATGAAATTCGAAGTGCTTGTTGTAAACGGTGCTCCACTAATTTATGTTGTCTTTTTGCCATTGCTTCACTAATAGAAGGGACGAGCGCTGTAGAAAGAGCGTATGTAATAAAGGCGGGTAGTGATAGAAGCGGGAATGCATAACCGTTTAATATACCGTATTGCTGGGTTGCAACAGAAGCAGCGACACCAGCGATTGCTAAGCTTTGCATAACGACAATAGGTTCAAAAAAATATGAAACGGAGCCGATTAAACGACTTCCTGTAGTTGGAAGGGCAATATCCATCAGAGAATAAAATGTCCCTTTGCTTTCCTTTACAGTAGTGAAAAATCCAGAGCGTATTGATAAATGTTTTTCTCGCTGAAATAACGTGAGTAAAAATAATAAGGATGCAACTTCACCGAGAACAGCTGATAACATAGCGCCGGCGGCAGCGTATTCTATGCCGTAAGGTAAAAATAATTGAATGCATATAGCGATAATGGTAATGCGGACGACTTGTTCTAGAACTTGCGCATAAGCGCTAGGTTTCATGTTTTGTTTCCCTTGAAAGTAACCACGCAAAACAGAAGAAACAGCAATAACGGGAACGACGGGCAAAATGGCCATTAATGGATAGTACGTTCTTTCGTCGGTTAATAATGTTTTTGCTAAAATAGGTGTGAGGAACATAATTCCGATTGTTAAAATGATACTAATAACGGATGTAACAGCTAGTGATACGGTTAATATTTTTTTAACTCTTTGTTTATCGTTCACAGCTTCCGCTTCTGCTACAAATTTTGCGATTGCGACAGGAAGACCAATTTGTGTCAATGTAATTGCTAAAATGAATGTAGGAACGGCCATCATATAAAGACCAACGCCTTCTTCTCCTAAAATACGTGCCATTACTATGCGGTTGATAAAGCCGAGTATTTTTGTAATAAAGCCGGCTATCATTAAAATAAATGCGCCTTTTAAAAAGCTTTGTCTCGTCATGTTCTTCTCCTACCTTCTCAAAATCAATGGAATGATTTACAATAATTTATATGCACGTACGAGACAAGAATGACAAGCATTTAAGAGAGTGAAGTATGATAGTGCTCTTGAAAGTAGTTATTGCTGTCCATTAGAGCGGGATTAAAGCGACTTTTTCGTGCTGAAATAAGAAGGAGATGTTATAGATGTTAGATAGAGAGGCTTTGGTAGAATCATACCGCGGACAGTTACAAGTCGTTTTAGAAAGTAAAGTAGAAGAGTTTCAAATGTTCGGTTACGACCGAGTGACAGATGATGACATTTGGAAGTTTCTTAAAGTGAAAAAGTGGAAGAAGTTAGACAGCGATGTTAGATTGTATGAATTAGTTAATGACGTATTAACAGTAAGTACTAATGAATATATGACATATTTAACTGTTGAAGCTTATCAAGCACCGCTTTGGTCATTTGATGAGTACGAAAATAAATAACCGACTGCAATTGGTTTGTTCTTCCTTTTGCAGTATAATGATATGTATTGATAAAGAGGAAATAATTGTGTCTAAGATTATATATAAAGGAGGTCGTGAAGAGGAAAATAAATGATGAAAGTGTAGGTAGTGTAAAAGCTTACCTATACAGCTAGTGATGAACTAGCAAAAATTATAGAAAGGAAGTCTACTAACTAGGCGTATGCACACGTATAGCAGTGAATCGTAAAAGATTTATTGAAAGTGTTAGTAGCAGAAAGAGGGTACATATGGCAAAGCGTGGTACGAGAATTGCCGCCTTTTTCCTCATCGTCTTATTAATCGGTGGAGTAATTGGTGCGGCAGGAAAAGACATAGCAAAAGGAATTAGTCTAGGACTAGACCTTCGCGGTGGTTTTGAAATTCTGTATGAAGTAAAACCAGCCAAAAAAGGTGATAAAATCGATCGAGACGTACTTGTAAGTACAGTAGGTGCTCTTGAAAATCGTGTCAATGTTCTCGGTGTAAGTGAGCCGAACATTCAAATCGAAGGGCAAGATCGAATTCGTGTACAGCTTGCTGGTGTACAAGATCAGCAAAAAGCACGTGAAATGTTATCAACACAAGCGAAATTAACATTCCGTGATGTGGATGATAACCTTCTTATGGATGGAACGGATTTAAAAGGCGGCGGAGCGAAACAAACGTTTGATGAGCAAGGCCGTGCGAGCGTAGGTCTTACACTGAAAAGCGCTGAAAAATTCCGTGCAGTAACTGAAAAGATTTCAAAAATGCCACCACCAACGAATTTAATGGTAATTTGGCTTGACTTTGAAGAAGGAAAAGATTCATATAAAGCAGAATCTGCAAAACCGAATCCGAAGTTCTTATCAGCGGCAACAGTAAGCCAAGTATTTAACCAAGCTGAAGTATCTATCGTAGGTGGAAACTTCACAGTTGAAAGTGCGAAACAACTTTCATCTTTATTAAATGCAGGTGCACTTCCTGTTGATTTAAAAGAAATGTATTCAACATCTGTTGGAGCGAAATTTGGTCAACAAGCGTTAGAGCAAACGATTTTCGCTAGTGCGATTGGTATCGCTCTTATCTTCTTATTTATGCTTGTATTCTACCGTTTACCAGGACTTGTAGCGGTTATTATGTTAGGTTTATACATTTTCGTTACATTACTTGTCTTTAACTGGATGCATGCTGTTCTTACGTTGCCAGGTATTGCGGCGTTAGTGCTCGGAGTAGGTATCGCAGTTGATGCGAATATTATTACGTACGAGAGACTGAAAGAAGAGCTGAAAATTGGTAAGTCAATGATGTCGGCATTCCGAGCTGGTAACCATCGTTCCTTAGCAACAATTCTAGATGCAAACGTTACGACTCTTGCAGCAGCTGGTGTGTTATTCGTTTATGGTAATAGCTCTGTAAAAGGATTCGCAACAAGTTTAATCGTAAGTATTTTAGTTGGTTTCATTACGAACGTATTCGGTACTCGTTTCTTACTAGGTTTACTTGTAAAGAGCCGTAACTTCGATAAAAAACCAGGGTATTTTGGTGTGAAACAAAAGGATATTATTCCATTAACAAAAGGTGTAGTACATCCGCCAACGAGATTTGATCGTATTAACTTCGTAAATATTGGTCATAAATTCCTTATCTTCTCGATTGTAGTTGTAATTGCGGGTGCAATTATCCTACCAATTTTCAAATTGAATCTTGGTATTGATTTTGCAAGTGGTACACGTATCGACTTGCAATCAAAACAAGCAGTCACTGTTGCTGATGTTCATAAAGATTTTAAAGAGTTGAACATTGATGTGAAGGAAGAAAATATTGTACCGACCGGGGATGACAATAAAGGTTTCGCAGTTCGTACATTAGGCGTCCTATCAAAAGATGAGATTGCGAAGACAAAAACATTCTTCCACGACAAATATGGTACAGATCCAAATATAAGCACAGTTTCGCCGACAATTGGGAAAGAAATTGCACGAAATGCATTTATCGCAGTATTAATTGCTTCTGCGGTTATCATTTTATACGTAAGTATTCGTTTCCGATTTACGTATGCGTTATCTGCAGTACTTGCATTATTACATGACGCATTCGTTATGGTTGTTATGTTTAGTATTTTCCAATTAGAGGTAGACTTAACGTTTATCGCTGCGGTGTTAACAATCATCGGTTATTCTATTAATGACTCGATTGTTACATTTGATAGAAACCGTGAATTATACAAACAGAAAAAACGAGTGCGCGATATAAAAGACCTAGAAGAAATCGTAAATGCAAGTATTCGCCAAACGCTTGGTCGCTCGATTAACACCGTATTAACAGTGTTATTCCCAGTAATTGCACTGCTTATCTTCGGTAGTGAGTCACTACGTAACTTCTCGTTTGCGTTACTTGTTGGATTAATTGTAGGTACGTACTCTTCTGTTTTCGTTGCCTCTCAAATTTGGTTAATGCTTGAAAACCGTCGTTTGAAAAGAGGTAAAAACAAGAAGAAGGTTGAGAAAGTAGAATCTGAACCGCAAGTATAGAAAAGATGATGTCTCTTTATGAGGCATCTCTTTTTTCGTTTGTGGATACAATAAGATAGCAACTTTTTGATGGGAAGAAGATGGAAGAAAGTGGTGGTGTTATCGCTGTTTTTGTTAAAATAAAAAGATAGGTTAAGAAAAGAAGGGATTTTAATTATGGAAAAAGATGAACGTTTTAAACAGGCCGAGTTTGGTGCTATTGTCGGGATCGTTGGTAATATTATATTAGCAATTGTAAAGGCGGTAATTGGTTATATTGGGAACAGTAAAGCACTGTTAGCAGATGCGGTGCATTCTGCATCAGATGTAATTGGTTCGCTAGCTGTACTTTTTGGATTGCGAGCGGCAAAGCAGCCACCTGATGAAGATCATCCGTATGGTCATGGTAAAGCGGAATCGATTTCAGCGATTATTGTTGCGGTATTATTATTTATTGTGGGACTTGAAATCGCGATTTCATCTATAAAAGCTTTTTCGCAAGAACTAGAACCGCCGAAAGGAATTACGATTTTTGCTGTTGTTCTTTCAATCGTCGTGAAAGAAGGAATGTTTCAATATAAATTCCGATTAGGGAAAAGGGTAAATAGTGATGCAATTATTGCAAATGCATATGAGCACCGTTCGGATGTATTTTCTTCAATTGCAGCTTTAATCGGTATTTGTGCAGCTATACTAGGTGGTAAGCTTGGTATAGACTGGCTTGTATATGCTGATCCGATTGCAGGATTAGTTGTTTCACTACTTGTTGTAAAAATGGCATGGAGCATTGGAGCGGAAGCAATTCATGCAACGCTTGACCATGTTCTTCATGAGGAGGATGTTATTCCGCTTAGAGAAGCGGTTCTTCAAGTAGATGGTGTGAAAAAAATTGGTTCTTTATATGCACGGGAGCATGGTCATTATGTTATTGTCGATATTAAAGTGTCTGTAGATCCATACATTACTGTAGAAGAAGGACACCGCATTGGAAAACATGTGAAAGAAATGCTTATGAAACAAGATAATGTACAAAATGTATTCGTACATATAAATCCGTATTCTCCAAATTAAACATCATTAACATTTTAGTATGTAGATATTGCATCATAGTTTGCATTATATTGTCACCCCTTAATCTGTCTTGTATAATGAACAGGTTAAGGGGTGATTTCGTGTTACAACCGAAGACGCGTTGGAAAGAAAAAGAATATAATGAAGAGCGAGTGAGTGAATTAGCAAGTAAATTACAGTTGTCGCCACTTGTCGTTTCATTATTCCTCGGTAGAGGACTAGATACAGAAGATAAGATTTTAGATTTTTTAAATACAGAAAATCAAGAATTTCATGATCCATTTTTATTAGAAGGAATGGATAGAACGGTAGAACGTGTAAATAAGGCGATTCAAAATGGAGAGCAAATATTAATATTTGGTGATTACGATGCGGACGGAGTAAGTAGTACGACGGTTTTATATCTTGCTCTTCAAGAATTAGGTGCAGAAGTAGAATTTTACATTCCAAATCGTTTTACAGAAGGGTATGGACCGAACGAAGAAGCGTTTCGTTGGGCGCATAGCGCAGGGTTCTCACTGATTATTACTGTCGACACTGGCATCGCAGCAGTACATGAAGCGAATGTAGCGAAAGAGCTTGGAATAGATCTAATTATTACAGATCACCATGAGCCACCGCCAGAATTGCCAGAAGCACTTGCGATTATACATCCGAAATTAGATGGCGGTGTATATCCGTTTCACTATTTAGCTGGTGTAGGTGTTGCGTTTAAAGTTGCGCATGCACTATTAGGCCGTGTACCAGAACATTTATTAGAGATTGCAGTAATCGGTACGGTAGCCGATTTAGTGTCACTTCATGGTGAAAATAGGTTGCTAGTGAAACGCGGTTTAAAACATATGCGTATGACGAAAAATATTGGTTTAAAGGCATTGTTTAAAGTTGCTAACGTTTCGCAAAGTGAAATTACAGAAGAGAGTATTGGCTTCTCAATTGCACCGCGTATTAATGCGGTCGGGCGTTTAGAAGATGCAACGCCGGCTGTACACCTTTTATTATCAGATGATCCTGAGGAAGCGAAAGAGTTGGCCGAAGAAATTGATGAGCTGAACAAACTGCGAAAAGATATTGTAAAGCAAATTACCGAAGAGGCTATCGCTGAAGTTGAAAATAACTTTCCGCCAGAAGAAAACAAAGTATTAGTACTTGCAAAAGAAGGTTGGAATCCAGGTGTAATTGGGATTGTCGCTTCTAAATTAGTTGAACGTTTTTATCGTCCGACTATTGTATTATGCATTGATCCTATAAAAGAAACAGCAAAAGGCTCAGCGCGTAGTATTGCAGGATTTGATTTGTTTGCAAATTTATCAGATTGTAGAGAGTTATTGCCGCACTTCGGAGGGCATCCGATGGCAGCTGGGATGACGCTACATATGAATGATGTAGATGAATTACGCCGTCGCTTAAATGAACAAGCAGATGCAATTTTAACAGAAGAAGATTTTATTCCAATTACAGCAGTTGATGTTTTTTGTAAAGTGGAGGATGTAACGCTAGCGGCAATTGAAGATATGCAGAAGTTAGCACCATTTGGTGTTGGAAATCCGAAACCACGTATTGCAGTGAAAGATGCAGAGTTAGAAAGTATTCGCGCAATCGGATCAGATGGCTCTCATTTAAAAATGGCTCTTCGTGATGGACAAGCAACACTGGATACAATTGGATTTGGTTTTGGTGCATATGCGAAAGAAATCTCTCCAGTTGCAAAAGTATCTGTAATAGGAGAAGCATCCATCAATGAATGGAACAATTTTAAGAAGCCACAATTAATGGTACAAGATATTGCTGTAGAGGCGTGGCAACTATTTGATTGGCGTAGTATGCGTAATGCGGAAGCAAATTTAGCAGAACTTCCGAAAGAAAAAATAACAATGGTGTATTTTTCTGAAGAGGTATTGAATAAATTTTCTTTAGAGGACTATAAAGAAAAGCTTATGCATGCGTCAGAAGTAACGCATTTAGATGATCAATACATCGTGTTACTCGATTTGCCAAACGGAACAGATGAATTACGTGAGTTATTTAAAGTAGGATTCCCAGCGCGAATTTATACGCTGTTTTATCAAGAAAATAACCATCTATTTAGTACAGTTCCTACGAGAGAACACTTTAAATGGTACTATTCTTTCTTAAGCCAAAAAACACCATTTTCTTTAAGACAATATGGAGAACAACTATGTCGCCATAAAGGCTGGTCAAAAGATACAGTAAATTTCATGACACAGGTGTTTTTTGAGTTAGAATTTGTTACAATAAAAGATGGCGTCATTTTTATGGCAGACAAAAAACAAAAGCGTGATTTAATTGAATCGAACACATATCGTGAGAAAATGAACCACTTACAATTAGAAAAAGAATTGGTTTATAGCACATATCAGCAACTATATACATGGTTTGAAACGATTCGTAATCATAAAGAAGTAGAACAGTTAGGGTAAAGGATTTGTATTTACAAACCTTTTAGATCTGAGGAGGATTCAGAAATATGGATTTCAAGCAACATATCGCAATTGTACCGGATTATCCGAAAGAAGGTATTGTGTTTAAAGACATTACACCTTTAATGAATGACGGTAAAGCATACAAAGCAGCAACAGATGCAATCGTTGAGTACGCAAAAGAAAGAGATATCGATGTTGTAGTAGGACCAGAAGCTCGTGGTTTCATTATCGGTTGCCCAGTTTCTTATGCGTTAGAAGTAGGATTTGCGCCAGTTCGTAAATTAGGAAAATTACCACGTGAAGTAATTACAGTTGATTACGGTAAAGAATATGGAACGGATGTTTTAACAATCCATAAAGATGCAATTAAGCCAGGTCAACGCGTATTAATTACAGATGATCTATTAGCTACAGGTGGAACAATCGAAGCGACAATTAAGTTGGTTGAAGAGCTAGGCGGAGTTGTAGCAGGGATTGCATTCTTAGTAGAGCTTACTTACTTAGATGGTCGTAAAATGTTAGATGGTTACGATGTATTAGTATTAGAAAAATACTAATCACTATATAGGTAAAACTACGGTGATAAAAAGTACCCGTGAATCTCTTGGAGAGGAGCGGGTACTTTTGTATAATTGAACAAAAAATCATGGTGAAATGTCAGTAAAATCTTTTCCTTTTCACAATTCACAATCATTGGGTTATAATGATAGAATATAATTTATTCTATTAAATAAAGATAAAGTCAATTTTCAATAAAAGGTGATTCGATGGCAAATGAGCAGGTACTAACAGCTGAACAGGTACTCGAGAAAGCAAGTCAATATTTAGCGGATGAAGATATTGAGCTAGTGGCACGTGCCTATGAATATGCACGTGATGCGCATAGCGAACAATATAGAAAATCGGGTGAACCGTATATTATTCATCCGATTCAAGTTGCAGGTATTTTAGTTGATTTACACATGGATCCAGCTACGGTATCAGCAGGTTTCTTACATGATGTAGTGGAAGATACAGAGATTACGTTAGAAGATATTGAACGGGAATTTAACAAAGAAATTGCTATGCTTGTTGATGGTGTTACAAAGCTTGGGAAGATTAAATATAAATCTCATGAACAACAACAAGCCGAAAACCATCGCAAAATGTTTATTGCAATGGCTCAAGATATTCGAGTTATTTTAATTAAACTAGCTGATCGTCTTCATAACATGCGTACATTGAAACATTTGCCTCAAGAGAAGCAGCGTCGCATTGCGAATGAAACGTTAGAAATCTTTGCACCTTTAGCACATAGACTCGGAATTAGTACTATTAAATGGGAGCTAGAGGATACGTCACTTCGCTATTTAAATCCACAGCAATATTACCGTATTGTAAATTTAATGAAGCGTAAACGTGCAGAACGTGAAGAATACTTAGACGAAGTAATGACTGGTATTCGTGAGAAATTAAAAGAAGTTGCAATTCAACCTGAGATTTCTGGAAGACCGAAACATATTTATAGTATTTATCGTAAAATGGCACTGCAAAATAAGCAGTTCAATGAAATTTACGATTTATTAGCTGTACGTGTCGTTGTAAATAGTATTAAAGATTGTTATGCGGTGCTTGGAATTATTCATACGTGCTGGAAGCCGATGCCAGGTCGTTTTAAAGATTATATTGCAATGCCAAAAGCAAATCTATATCAATCTCTTCATACGACTGTAATTGGACCGAAAGGTGATCCACTTGAAGTGCAAATTCGTACGAAAGAAATGCACGAAATTGCAGAATTCGGGATCGCGGCACACTGGGCGTACAAAGAAGGAAAAACAGCAGAAACAACAGGTACATTAGAGAAGAAACTCACATGGTTCCGTCAAATATTAGAATGGCAAAATGAAGCTTCTAATGCAGAGGAATTTATGGAGTCATTAAAAATTGATTTATTCTCTGACATGGTATTCGTCTTTACACCGAAAGGCGATGTAATGGAATTACCACTTGGATCGGTTCCGATTGATTTCTCGTATCGTGTCCATTCGGAAATTGGGAATAAAACAATTGGTGCAAAAGTAAACGGTAAAATGGTGACGCTGGATTATAAATTAAAAACAGGCGACATCATTGAAATTTTAACGTCGAAACATTCATATGGACCAAGTCAAGATTGGGTAAAACTTGCTCAAACATCTCATGCGAAAAATAAAATTCGTCAATTCTTTAAGAAACAACGTAGAGACGAAAATATTGAAAAAGGCCGTGAACTTGTTGAAAAGGAAGTACGTGGTCTAGAGTATGAGATGAAAGAAGTATTAGCGCCTGATAACTTAAAACGCGTCGCTGAGAAATTTAACTTTGCAAATGAAGAAGATATGTTTGCAGCAGTTGGGTATAGCGGAATTACAGCTTCGCAAATTGTTACGCGACTAACGGACAAGTTCCGCAAACAACGCGAAGAAGAAGAAATTGTTGAAGTTAAAGAAGTTCGTAAACCGATGAAAATTCGAAAATGGGATTCTGGTGTAAAGGTAAGCGGTGCTGATAATTTATTAATTCGTTTATCGAAATGCTGTAACCCAGTTCCGGGCGATGATATCGTTGGGTATATTACGAAAGGCCGAGGTGTATCGATTCACCGCCGTGATTGTGTAAATGTTCATACAGAAGAAGCTGTAGAACGATTATTAGAAGTAGAGTGGGAAGGTAGCCCTGAAAAAGAAATTGAGTATAACGTTGATATTGAAATTTCAGGTTACGATCGCCGTGGTTTATTAAATGAAGTACTGCAAGCTGTTACAGAGACGAAAACGTACATTTCAGCTGTTTCTGGTAGAAGTGACCGTAATAAGATGGCAACAATTAATATGTCAATCTCGATTCGTAACTTACAACACTTGAAAAAAGTAGTAGAACGCATTAAACGCGTTCCAGAAATTTATGCAGTACGACGCATGATGCATTAATAGGGAGTGTAGAAAGATGAGAGTTGTTTTACAACGATCAAAGGAAGCGTCTGTCACAGTAAATGGTGAGATTGTAGGGCAAATTCCGTTCGGTCTAACATTGCTAGTTGGCATTACGCACGAAGATACAGAAAAAGATGCAACTTACATTGCAGAAAAAATTGCGAACTTACGTATTTTTGAAGATGAGAGCGGAAAGATGAATCATTCTGTACTTGATGTAGAAGGACAAGTTCTATCTATTTCGCAATTTACATTATACGGAGATTGTCGCAAGGGAAGACGTCCAAACTTTATGGATGCTGCGAAACCTGACTACGCAGAGCGTTTATACGATTTCTTTAATGAAGAAGTTCGCAAACAAGGATTGCATGTGGAAACAGGGAAGTTCGGAGCAATGATGGACGTTTCTTTAATCAATGATGGTCCGGTGACCTTAATTGTAGAAAGTAAATAGTGTTGATAAAAAAAGAGAGGGTTATATAATCCTCTCTTTTTTTATACATTGTTGTATGTTTTGTTCATTTATCCCGCATTAACGGGCAGTAAGACCCTCCACCTCAAAATTCAGCGGAAGCAAAGAAGTTAGGTGAGGATCAACTGCCCGTAAAAGCCCGATTGGTTCAACTAATAATCAGTGGCGGATGAACAAAACCCCCACTGATTAAAGTTTCACTTTATCATAGGATTAATTTAAAGGGGAATAAAAGGAAAAGAAGGTGTAGTATGCTTCAAGAATTTAATATAGCTTTACGTTTTATGCTAGAGTTATGTATTCTTGGGATTGTTGGATACTGGGGATTTCGAGTAGGAACAACAACAGCTATAAAAATTACACTTGCTATTATTATTCCAATTGTTGTTGCTGTCATTTGGGGGCTATTTGGAGCTCCGCATGCAGAATGGGAAGTACAAGGTATATTACATGTATTACTAGAAATTATCGTATTTGGAGTAGGTGTTGCAGCGTTATATCATTTGAAGCATCATATGCTCGCAAGTGGACTGGCTATTGTTATTGTTGTAAATCGAATACTAATGTTTATTTGGAATCAATAGCAGTTTCGGTTATGTATAACTCTCTCATCAATATGGAACAATAAAAAGTAAAACATCCATATTGAATGTGAGGGATATACGTATGCGTATGAATGAAAAAGGGCATTCTGTTACAAATGGTGCAAATCAACTGTTTAACGTGAATTTTCATGATTTTATTTCAAAAGAGCAAAACAATACTTCAATGGAGCTTGCTTCCGAGTTTGGGATTTCTCTTCAAGATGTAAAGCGTTTAAAGAAGCAGATTGAACGTTCTTAGAGCACTTGACAATCCTACTTAACAAACGTATAGTAATTTTATATTTACATATGAATATAACCGTTGATAGAGAAGAGTAAATGAGACACACATGGAAAGAGAAGGAATGTCTTAGGCTGAAAACATTTCTGCATGATGACTGATTGAATGACACTCTAGAGGTTTCAACTTGAACGGCATATATGCTTAGTAGGGATGAACGCATATTTAAGCGTTATTAAAAAAGTGGAAGCATACGTGCTTCAATTAGGGTGGCACCACGGGTATAATACTCTCGTCCCTACTGTTTAAACAGTAGAGGCGGGAGTTTTTTATTTTTATTAAGATTAAAACAATTTGAGGAGGAACTGAATATGTCTATTCAAATCCCACGCGGAACGCAAGATATTCTTCCAGGCACTGTTGAGTTATGGCAGTATATCGAAGGGCAAGCACGCGAAATTTGCCGTCGTTACAATTATAAAGAAATTCGTACACCAATTTTTGAGCACACTGAGCTATTTTTACGCGGTGTTGGTGATACGACAGATATCGTACAAAAAGAAATGTACTCATTCCAAGATCGTGGAGAGCGCAGTTTAACATTACGTCCAGAAGGTACTGCACCTGTTGTACGTTCTTACGTTGAAAATAAAATGTTTGGTGATGCAACACAACCAACGAAATTATACTATATCGGTCAAATGTTCCGTTATGAAAGACCACAAGCAGGTCGCTATCGTCAATTCGTACAATTCGGTATCGAAGCAATCGGCAGTAATGACCCTGCAATTGATGCAGAAGTAATTGCACTTGCTGTTGAATTTTACCGCGGCATGGGCTTGAAAAATATTAAAGTTGTATTAAACAGTTTAGGTGACGCAGCGAGCCGTCAAGCACACCGTGATGCATTAATCGCACACTTTGAGCCACGTATCGGCGAATTCTGTTCTGACTGTCAATCTCGCTTAGAAAAGAACCCACTTCGAATTTTAGACTGTAAGAAGGACCGTAACCATGAATTAATGGCAACAGCACCATCTATTACAGAATACTTAAACGAAGATTCAGCAGTATACTACGACAAAGTTCAAGAACTATTAACGATGATGGATGTTCCATTTGAAAAAGATCCGAACTTAGTGCGTGGTTTAGACTACTACCAACACACTGTTTTTGAAATTATGAGTGAGGCAGAAGGTTTCGGTGCGATCACTACATTAAGCGGTGGTGGCCGTTATAACGGACTTGTACAAGAAATCGGTGGACCAGAAATGCCAGGTATCGGTTTTGCAATGAGTATTGAACGTTTAATTATGGCACTAAAAGCTGAAAACATTGAATTACCACTTGAACATAGCATTGATTGTTACGTTGTAGCGCTTGGTGAAAAAGCGAAAGACCATGCTGCAAAAGTTGCGTTCGATCTTCGTAAAGCTGGGTTATCAGTTGAAAAAGATTATTTAGATCGCAAAATGAAAGCACAATTTAAATCAGCAGATCGTCTAAAGGCGAAATTTGTAGCTGTATTAGGAGAAGATGAGCTAGATAAAGGCATCATTAACTTAAAAGATATGGCAACAGGTGAACAAGAAGAAGTAGCGTTAGATGTATTTGCTTCATACGTAGCAGAGAAATTAATATAGGGGGAACTTACAGTGGCTGAAAGAACACATGCATGTGGAAAAGTAACAGTAGAAGCTGTTGGACAAACAGTTCAATTAAAAGGTTGGGTACAAAAACGCCGTGACTTAGGTGGATTAATCTTTATCGATTTACGTGACCGTACAGGTATCGTACAAGTTGTATTTAACCCAGAAACATCAAAAGAAGCGTTAGAAGTAGCAGAAACAATTCGTAGCGAATACGTATTACACATAGAAGGTACAGTTGTTGAACGTGGTGAAGGCGCAATTAATGACAATATGGCAACTGGTCGTATTGAAGTACAAGCAACGAAAGTAAATGTATTAAACGCAGCGAAAACAACGCCAATTATTATTGCTGATGATACAGATGCATCAGAAGATGTGCGTTTAAAATATCGTTATTTAGACTTACGTCGACCTGTAATGTTCAACACATTCAAAATGCGTCATGACGTAACAAAAACAATTCGGAACTTCTTAGATACAGAAGAGTTTTTAGAAGTTGAAACACCAATTTTAACGAAGAGCACACCAGAAGGAGCTCGTGACTATTTAGTACCAAGTCGTGTACATGATGGTGAATTCTATGCATTACCACAGTCACCACAGTTATTTAAACAGCTTCTTATGGTCGGCGGATTTGAGCGTTACTATCAAGTAGCACGTTGTTTCCGTGACGAAGATTTACGTGCAGATCGTCAACCAGAATTCACGCAAATCGATATTGAAGCTTCATTCTTAACACAAGATGAGATTTTAGAAATGATGGAGCGTATGATGACGAAAGTTATGAAGGATGCAAAAGGTGTAGAAGTTAGTGCACCATTCCCTCGTATGAAATATGCTGATGCAATGGCTCGTTACGGTTCTGATAAGCCAGATACACGCTTTGAAATGGAACTAACAGACTTATCTGAGTTTGCAGCAGGTTGTGGCTTTAAAGTGTTTACAAGTGCTGTAGAAAGCGGCGGACAAGTAAAAGCAATTAATGCAAAAGGTGCTGCAAGTAAATACTCTCGTAAAGACATCGATGCATTAACTGAATTCGTGAAAGTATACGGTGCAAAAGGTCTAGCTTGGCTTAAAGTTGAAGAAGACGGCTTAAAAGGACCGATTGCGAAATTCTTTGGTGAAGAAGATGCAAACGTGTTAATGAGTACATTAGAAGCTACTGCTGGCGACTTATTACTATTCGTAGCAGATAAGAAGAGCGTTGTTGCAGATAGCTTAGGCGCACTTCGTTTACGTCTAGGTAAAGAGCTTGAGTTAATTGATGAAAGTAAATTTAACTTCCTATGGGTAACTGATTGGCCACTTCTTGAGTACGATGAAGATGCAGATCGTTACTTCGCAGCTCATCACCCATTCACAATGCCATTCCGTGAAGACGTTGAGCTATTAGAAACAGCGCCAGAAAAAGCGCGTGCACAAGCATATGACCTTGTATTAAACGGTTATGAGCTTGGTGGTGGATCACTTCGTATTTACGAGCGTGACGTACAAGAAAAAATGTTCAAAGCACTTGGATTCTCACAAGAAGAAGCGCAAGAGCAATTCGGGTTCTTATTAGAAGCATTCGAATACGGTACACCACCACACGGCGGAATCGCATTAGGTTTAGATCGTCTTGTTATGTTACTTGCAGGCCGTACGAACCTTCGTGATACAATTGCATTCCCGAAAACAGCAAGCGCAAGCTGCTTATTAACAGAAGCTCCAAGCCCAGTTGCAGAAGCACAGCTTGAAGAGTTAAACTTGAAATTAAGCTTGAAAGAAGAGAAGTAAGAATAGGGTCTAGATGGTTATACTATAACCATCTAGACTTTTTTTGAGGGGAAGTTTAAAAAGTCCGGTTCAGAGGGCAGTCGTATCTCATCGTTGCTTCGCCAGTCCGGTGCTCGAGTAGTTAAAGCTACACTGCGCTCCTCCTGGCATAAGCGCCTCGATCTGCTCGGTTCTTTAAATCCTCTTTTTTAAACGTGTATTTAGGAAGAAGTAAAATTCTGGTCTATGTTTTCATTCTCGAAATATGTATTTTTAGGAATTCTATAACTTTTTCTATACAAATAGTCGGAAAAACGCTAGAATACATGGTAGACCATTTTTGTAATAGGAGTGTAGAGCTGAATGTTACATCAATTTTCACGTAATGAATTAGCCTTTGGTAAAGAAGGACTTGAAATATTAAAAAATAGTACAGTCGGTATTTTAGGAATTGGCGGCGTAGGGTCATTTTCAGCTGAAGCGTTAGCGCGTTCTGGAGTAGGACGTCTCGTATTAGTTGATAAAGACGTTGTAGATATTACAAACGTAAACCGTCAAATTCACGCTTTAGTATCTACTGTAGGACATTCAAAAGTAGAATTAATGAAAGAGCGTATTGCAGACATTAATCCGGAATGTGAAGTAATTGGACTAGAAATGTTTTATACAGATGAAACATATGAAGAGTTCTTTAAACACGGTTTAGATTTCGTAGTGGATGCATCTGATACGATTACGTTCAAAATCCATTTAATTAAACAATGTTTACGTCGTAAAATTAAAATTATCTCATGTATGGGTGCAGCAAATAAAATGGACCCAACTCGTTTCCGTATTGCGGACATTTCTAAAACACATACAGATCCGATTGCGAAAGTAATTCGTACGAAGCTTCGTAAAGAGGGTATTAAAAAAGGTGTAAAAGTTGTCTTCTCTGACGAAAACCCAATCGTAATTCGTGAAGAAGTACGTAAAGAAATCGTACCAGACGAGAATGCAAAAATTCGTAAAGCGAAATTACCCCCTTCTTCAAATGCATTCGTACCATCTGTGGCAGGCTTAATTATGGCAAGTCACGTTGTACGTGAACGTATTAAAAATGTAGAAGTGAAACGTGTAGGGCAAGAATAAAAGAAAAGCATATATCCATTTTGGATATATGCTTTTTTATATGTATTAAAGAAATATGGATATTTGCATCACTACTAGTTCAAATGTAAGTAAGGTTAGTAAGTAATAATCATATTTATCTGATTTATAGGCGGATGTCTTTTTTAGACTGTTAATGGTGAAAAGAGCTAAAGTCAGGACGAGAAAGCCAAGAGTTATTTTGAAGATTATTAATGAAATAGCAACCATCTCCCTTTAAAGGTATATGTTTATAATAACATTTTAGTAAAAAATATCCAATTTGTTTTAGGAGTTTCCTTGTATGACAGGGAGGAATGTTATTGTCAATCTTTGTCGTTAAATCGTTGGTATAATGTCATTTACCGGTATATATATGGTTCACCGAAAACAAACAAGGATGTCACTTAGTTAAAAAAGTGACATCCTTGTTTGTTAATTCTCTGCAGAATATATAATATCTAAATTTCCATTTTGATCTGTCTTGAAAATGGGAGCAATCTGTTCTTCTTGTTCTTCAACCGAAACAAGTTTTCGAGCGCGATCCATAATTCGAACAAGCATCGCGTAATCTTCTTCGATTGCTTGTTGTTTTTTTGTGAGTACCGCTAATTTCGTTTCAAGTTCATGATTTGTTTTTTGCAGAGAAATGAGCTGAGCTTGTAATACATCATTTTCAGTTTGCAACTTTGCAAGTGAAGGATTTTTATGTTCTAAATTTTGTAAAAATGAGATGACATTTTGCATTGTAAGATCTTGTTTACTTGGCGTAATATCTTCTGAAAAATCGGCGTCAATTACGAGTTGCTTCGTTTTTGTGAACCGATCTTTTTCTATATTAGCTTCAGAACGTTTTAATTCTTTACGTTGTTTTTTTGCAAGCTGCACCGCATCTTCGTAATTCGGTCTTACTTCAGCATTCCATCTAAAACCACAAGCTGCGGAAGTGCGGTTTAAAGCGTCGCCGACTTCATCAAACGCTTTTATTTGTGTGCTTCCGCTGCGAATATGTCGCAAAACAGTTTCTGCTAAAAGGAGATCATCTTCTTTTGTCCATGCATCTTGACGTGTTTTCATAAGCGAAGCCTCCATAATGGTGACGTTTTCGTTTATGTTACCCTTTATTTTTCGTTTTATTCGAAGTTTGTAATCTTTCATAAACGGTAGAAAGTGCTTGCTCAAATTTTCCTGTCGTTTTTGGTTTATAATATTGCTTGTTTTTTATTTTATCAGGTAAGTATTGTTGCCTTACCCAGCCGTTTGGATGGTCGTGTGGATATAAATATCCAATGCCTCTTCCGAGTGATTCTGCGCCTTTGTAATGACTATCTTTTAAATGGCTTGGAATGTCACCTGTTTGACCGTTGCGTAAATCGTGTAATGCAGCATCAAGTGCTTTATAAGCTGAATTTGATTTTGGTGATAAGCATAGCTCTATAACGGCATTTGCAAGTGGGATGCGTGCTTCTGGGAATCCAACTCGTTCAGCTGATTCAATTGCAGCTAGTGTACGCGGTCCAGCTTGCGGGCTAGCAAGTCCAATATCTTCATAAGCCATAATAAGAAGGCGTCTGCCAATACTTTGTAAATCCCCTGCTTCAATAAGGCGTGCTAAATAATGGAGCGCTGCATTTACATCACTTCCGCGCACTGATTTTTGAAATGCTGATAATACGTCATAATGAGCATCGCCGCCTTTGTCGTGAACGAAGCTCTTCTTTTGTAAGCATTCTTCTGCAATCTCGAGTGTAATTTCAGCCGCTTGATCGTCTGTAGTAAAGCTAGATAATACAGCAAGTTCAAGTGCGTTATAAGCGGAACGCATATCACCACCAGAGGCGTTTGCAAAATGATGTAGTGCTTCATCTGTTACCGTTACAGCATATTCTCCAAGGCCTTTTTCTTTATCTTCTAAAGCTCTTTTTAACCCAATTAAAATATCATCTTCTGTTAGTGCGTGTAATTCGAAAATTTGACACCTGCTTCGAATAGCGGAGTTTATTGCATGGAATGGATTACTTGTCGTTGCACCAATTAAAGTAAGAAGTCCGCTTTCTAAGTGAGGTAATAGAAAGTCTTGCTTTGCTTTATCTAGACGGTGAACTTCATCTAAAATTAAAACGAGGTGTCGATGCATCTTTGCTTCTTGTACGACAACTTCCATATCTTTTTTATTGTGAGTAACAGCGTTTAATAGACGAAACGGGGTACCGGTACTTCCTGCAATTGCACTGGCAATGGATGTTTTTCCTGTACCTGGAGGACCGTATAAAATCATAGATTGAAAATGATTTGCTTGGACCATTCGCCATAAAATCTTTCCTTCACCAACTAAATGCTGTTGCCCAATAATTTCTTGAATATTTGTAGGGCGCATTCGATGTGCGAGTGGTTGTTTCATTTAGACCGTCTCCCTTAATATATAATCTCGTTCTATCGTATCATTTTTTTCTACGGAATTTGAAATAGGATGCTGTTTTATGGGAAAAATGAAGATAAATATTTTCATTTTTCTTTCAATTGTAATAATTTCCGAGTTTTTCAATGTGATTTTATGTTATCATTTTGATACACAAGTTGAAATTTCTTATAATACTATATTATGCTATAATTTCATAGGATTTTAAATTGTGTTCTTTTTATAAATAAGATATAACCAATAGAAGTGAAAATTTGAAAAGAGGTGCAAAATAGATGAAGATTTCAACAAAAGGCCGCTATGGCTTAACAATTATGATTGATCTTGCAAAAAAGTTTGGTGAAGGTCCAATTTCATTAAAATCAATTGCGCAGGCGCATGACTTATCCGAGCATTACTTAGAGCAATTAATTTCACCACTTCGTAACGCTCGTCTTGTAAAGAGTACGCGCGGGGCATATGGCGGATATGTATTATCTGATCAACCGGCTAACATTACAGCTGGGGATGTAATCCGTGTATTAGAGGGACCAATTAGTGTTGTAGAAATGATAGAAGAAGAAGAGCCAGCACAGCGCCAGTTATGGATGCGTGTTCGTGATGCGGTGCAAGAAGTGTTAGATAGTACAACGTTAGAAGATTTAGTACGTTATGAGGAAGAAAATCACGGGGGCTATATGTTTTACATTTAATTCCTTGTGAAACGATTTGGAAAGAAGGAGATTTAATGGAACGCATATACTTAGATCATGCTGCGACATCTCCGACTCACCCAGAAGTGGTCGAAAAGATGATTCCATATATGACAGAAATATTCGGGAACCCGTCTAGTATTCACTTTTATGGACGTCAAACTCGTCACACAGTAGATGAGGCGAGACGAGTGTGTGCACGCAGCATTCATGCGAATCCGAATGAAATTATATTTACGAGCGGTGGTACAGAAGCTGATAATTTAGCGCTTATAGGTGTAGCACGTGCGAACCGTCATAAAGGTAACCACATTATAACGACGCAAATTGAACATCATGCGATTTTGCATACGTGCGAATTGTTAGAGCGTGAAGGGTTTGAAGTGACATATTTACCTGTCGATGAAACAGGACGCATTCAAGTTACTGACATACAAAAGGCATTAACTGAAGAGACGATTCTTGTATCTATTATGTTTGGGAATAATGAAGTAGGGACAATGCAACCAATTGTGGAAATAGGAAAGCTGCTAAAAGAGCATCAAGCTTATTTCCATACAGATGCGGTACAAGCTTACGGTTTAGTAGAAATTGACGTGAAAGAGTTTGGTATTGATTTATTATCAATTTCAGCTCATAAAATTAATGGGCCAAAAGGTGTAGGGTTCTTATACGCTGGTGCAAATGTGAAATTTGAGCCGTTATTAATAGGCGGAGAGCAAGAAAGAAAACGCCGTGCTGGTACGGAAAATGTGCCTAGTATTGCTGGGCTTCAGCATGCAATTCTTATAGCTGAAAAAACTCGTGAGCAAAAAAATGCCCAATATGAAGAGTTTAAAGATATAATGGTATCTGTCTTCAAAAATGAAGGCATTACTTTCGAGGTAAACGGAAACTTAGAACATCGCTTACCGCATGTGCTTAATGTAAGTTTTACAGGAATGAACATTGAACCGTTTCTTGTGAACTTAGACCTAGCTGGCATTGCAGTATCAAGTGGTTCTGCTTGTACAGCTGGTTCGATTGATCCATCACATGTATTAGTAGCGATGTTTGGAAAAGACTCCGATCAAATACGTTCATCCGTACGCTTTAGTTTTGGACTTGGAAATACGAAAGAGCAAATTGAAAAAGCGGCGTACGAAACAGTGAAAATCGTGAAGCGATTAACACAAAATTAGCATGGGAGGTGACATGATGAACAAACTACCTCAAGAAACACGCGTTGTCATCGGAATGTCCGGTGGCGTCGATTCATCTGTAGCAGCACTTTTATTAAAAGAGCAAGGTTATGATGTAATCGGAATTTTTATGAAAAACTGGGATGATACAGATGAGAATGGTGTCTGCACAGCAACAGAAGATTACAATGATGTAATTGAAGTGTGTAACCAAATTGGTATTCCGTATTATGCAGTAAACTTTGAAAAACAATACTGGGATAAAGTATTTACTTACTTCTTAGATGAGTACCGAGCTGGTCGTACACCAAACCCAGATGTAATGTGTAATAAAGAAATTAAATTTAAAGCATTTTTAGAGCATGCAATTGCGCTTGGTGCCGATTATGTAGCAACAGGCCATTATGCACGCGTTGCTTATATGGACGGCGAATATAAAATGCTTCGCGGCGTTGATGACAATAAAGATCAAACATACTTCTTAAATCAATTAAGCCAAGAGCAATTATCAAAAACAATGTTCCCGTTAGGTGAATTAAAGAAACCGCAAATTCGTGAAATGGCGAAAGAAGCTGGCTTAGCGACAGCGGCGAAGAAAGATAGTACAGGTATTTGCTTCATTGGTGAGCGTAACTTTAAAGATTTCTTAAGTAACTACTTACCAGCACAACCAGGTGTAATGCAAACATTATCTGGTGAAGTGAAAGGAAAGCATGACGGTTTAATGTACTATACAATTGGACAACGTCATGGCCTTGGAATTGGTGGTAACGGTGATCCGTGGTTTGCTGTTGGGAAAAACTTGAAAGAAAACATTTTATATGTTGATCAAGGATTCCATAACGAACTTCTATATGGTGATGAAGTTATTGCTACGAATGTAGGATGGGTAAGTAACAAAGCAAAAGAAACAGAATTTAAGTGCACGGCGAAATTCCGTTATCGTCAAGAAGACAATAAAGTAACGGTTCAAATCGTTGATGAAAATACAGTTCGTATTCTTTGTGATGAGCCAATTCGTGCAATTACACCAGGACAAGCAGTTGTGTTCTATGATGGAGATGAGTGCTTAGGCGGTGCTACAATTGATGAAGTATACCGTAGTGGTAAGAAATTGGATTATTTAGGATAAATGAGAAGCCTCTGCCGATTAGCGGTTAGAGGTTTCTTTTACATAAAGCGAATTTTCGTTCGCTTGGAAAATACATTCTTTGTTATAATTTGTTGTAGAGGTGAAGGACATGTCAAACAAACTTGAAACAGGTATTCAATATATGCAAGAAGGAAACTGGGAAGAAGCAGCTAAAAATTTTACAGAAGCAATTGAAGAGAATCCGAAAGATGCGCTTGGATACATTAATTTTGCAAATTTATTAGACGTATTAGGTGATAGCGAGCGAGCGATTTTATTTTATAAACGTGCATTAGAGTTAGATGATAAATCTGCAGCTGCTTATTATGGCTTAGGAAACGTATATTATGGCCAAGAGCAATTTACTGAGGCGAAAGCTGTATTCGAACAAGCCATGCAAGCTGGATTACAATCAGCTGATGTAACATTTATGTTAGGTATTACACATGTACAGCTTGGAAATGATCGTCTTGCACTACCATTCTTACAAAGAGCAACAGAATTAGATGAAAACGATGTAGAAGCTGTATTCCAGTGCGGACTTTGCTTTGCACGACTAGAACATATTCAAGAGGCGAAACCTTATTTTGAAAAGGTATTAGAAATGGATGAAGAGCATGCAGATGCGTATTACAATTTAGGTGTTGCTTACGTATTTGAAGAAAATAACGAGAAAGCTCTCGCTTTATTTAAGAAAGCAACTGAAATTCAGCCAGATCACTTTTTAGCTGGTAATGGCGTTCGTTTATTAGAGCAAGAAGCTGAATAAGATAAAAATATAGTTTAATGGGTAGTTATCCCTCATCTAAAAAGGTGGGGGATGTACTGCTCATTAAAGTGAAAATATCGGAAAGGAGAGGAAAGATGGGAAATCAACATGCAATGGATTTGTTTGAGGAAGAGAAAAAATTTATAAAAGCGCAAGTTCTTCATACCATTTTCCACAACGAAGAAAACCTCTATTCCGTTGTCAGTATGAAAGTCATTGAAACGAATGAAACGTATGACGAAAAGAAAGTAATGATAAACGGTCATTTTCCCCGCATGCATGAAGATGAAGTGTTTACATTGACAGGTCACTTTAAGGACCATCCAAAGTATGGAAAACAATATATGGTTGAAACATTTAAAAAAGAATTGCCGCAAACAAAAGCAGGTATGGTGCAATATTTAGCGAGTGATTTATTTAAAGGGATAGGAAAGCGTACAGCGGAAAAAATTGTGGATCATCTCGGGGAACATGCTATTTCTAAAATTATGGATGACCCTGAGGTGTTAAATGGTGTTGTTAACAAACAAAAGGCTCAGGAAATATATGAGACAATTGTTGAACATCAAGGATTAGAGAAAGTAATGAGCTTTTTAAATGGTTACGGTTTTGGAACGAAACTTTCTATTAAGATTTACCAGCAATATAAAGAGATGACATTAGAAGTGATTCGTAATAATCCGTATCAACTTATTGAAGAAGTGGACGGGATTGGTTTTGGACGAGCGGATGATATAGGGCGTGCGTTAGGAATATCGGGTAATCACGACGACCGTGTACGAGCGGGATGTTTTTACACATTAGAGAATGTCTCATTGCAACTTGGTCACGTTTATATGAGGAAAGATCAACTTGTAAGAGAAACGATGTCACTTTTAAACAATCAAGAAGGAAGAGTGACTGAGGAAGATATTATAGGTTGTATTGAAACGATGCAAAGTGAAGGGAAAGTCATCATAGAAGAAGAACGAGTGTATTTAGCAACTTTATTCTACTCTGAAAAAGGTGTTGTAAAGTCTATTCGTCGATTGATGAATCAAGAGGAAACACCTTCATTTCCTGAAGCAGAAGTGTTAAAAACATTAGGTGAAATTGAAGAACAGTTGAATGTACAATATGCACCGTTTCAGCAAGAAGCGATTCAAACGGCACTTCATAAACCGATGATGTTATTAACAGGTGGACCAGGAACAGGGAAAACAACAGTTATTAAAGGAATTGTTGAAATGTACGCGTCTCTTCACGGATTATCGTTAAATCCTAATGAATACAGTGATGATAATCCATTTCCAATACTATTAACAGCTCCAACAGGAAGAGCAGCGAAGCGGATGAGTGAATCGACAGGACTTCCAGCTTGCACAATTCACCGTTTACTTGGCTGGACGCCAGAAGGATCTTTCCAGCGTAATGAAACGGATCCTGTCCAAGGTAAGCTCCTTATTATCGATGAATTTTCAATGGTTGATATTTGGCTTGCAAATCAGCTATTTAAGTCGCTGCCGACGAATATTCAAGTTATCGTTGTAGGTGATGAAGATCAGTTGCCATCTGTAGGACCTGGACAAGTATTAAAAGATTTATTAAATGCAGGCGCAGTTCCGACAGTGAAGCTTACTGAAATTTATCGTCAAGCAGAAGGCTCATCTGTTATTCAACTTGCCCATGCGATCAAAGACGGCACACTCCCGCCAGATTTAGCGCAAAATAAAAAAGATCGTTCGTTTATTAGCTGTACAGGGGCTCAAATTGTTGAGGTTGTGAAAAAAGTTTGCGAAAATGCTAAAACAAAAGGCTTTAGTGCAAGGGATGTCCAAGTATTAGCACCGATGTACCGCGGGCCTGCTGGTATTAATGTATTAAACGAAGCGCTGCAACAAGTATTTAACCCGAAAAGGGAAAAGAGTAAAGAAATCCAGTACGGTGATGTTGTATACCGAAGAGGCGATAAAGTATTGCAACTCGTTAATCAGCCGGAGAGCCAAGTGTTTAATGGTGATATCGGAGAAATTGTTTCGGTGTTTTATGCGAAAGAAAACGTTGAGCAACAAGATATGATTATCGTTTCATTTGATGGAATTGAGGTAACGTATACAAAGCCGGATTTAAATCAAATTACGCATGCATATTGTTGTTCCATTCATAAATCACAAGGTAGTGAATTTCCGATTGTTATTATGCCGATTGTGAAAAGTTACAACCGTATGTTACGCCGTAATTTAATTTATACGGGCATTACAAGAAGTAAGAAGTTCCTTATTATTTGCGGGGAGGAAGTAGCTTTCCAATCTGGTGTAAATCGCCTTGATGATGCAATGCGCCAAACAACTTTAGCTAGTCGCTTGCAGGAATCACAAGGAGAAGTACAGATGGTCACAGTTAATGGCGAGGAAATGGACGTGGAAAACATTTCACCGTATGATTTCATGTAACAAGGTGAAATTATATAGTGAAACTTTCAAACGCATAGCGTTGAAAGGCTCCAGCAATGTATAAATGAATGCGGTTTGGACATAATGGCGAATAGAATCTGGGAGACTGTAAGGAGATGAAAGCCATATGTTCATTTGTCCAAATTGCAAAGGGAAAGACATTGGGAAAATAGGTGTCAACCAATTTTATTGCTGGAATTGTTATATCGAATTATCGGTTTCAAAGGGGAAAATCCATACGCATCAAGTTGAGGAAGATGGTTCATTAAGCTCTCTTGATGATTTATTTGATGAGAATGAAAGAACGATCGGATAACGAAAAGGGGGATTTACTTTGAATCTACGCAATTCATTAATCGCATTAGGTGTTGGAGCCGCAGCATATCAATATGCTCGTAAGCAAGATGTATTTTCAAAACGCAATATGAAAAAAGCACGTAAGATGATTAAGTCTTACTTATAATCATTTCGATAAAGTGAAAAACTCCCTTATAGACGAGGGAGTTTTTTTATGCACTCATATGCAAATAAAAAAGTCCAATTTCTGAGAAAAGATAAGATAGACCGTAACAGCCAACGCCAAGTATTCCATACTGCCATAATTGCTTCGCTTTTTCTTTACGTGAGGAACGAATAAAGAACCCCTTCCAAATACCAAAGCCGATACAAATCCATTCAAGAATCATAAAAAGTGCTGATAATCCAAGCATAAACAAAACCATAATTAGCCCTCCTGATTACATTATTTCATGCTGTATTCTCAGGGGTGGTTGTCCTTGTTATGTTATTTATATGTACGTCTTTAAAAAACAGTATGGTCCGTATGAAAAGATTTTAAAAGTTTCACACATAACCTAACCCATTTATTTTCAAAATAAAGGTGGAGGAGGTTTTTCATGTGAAGAATCTTAAAATCATTTGGATATATCGTTTAGGATTATTGTTACTTGTTTTTCTTTGTTTGCTCGTCTTTTTAAAAATTAAGCCACTATGGGCACCGATTATTTTTGTATTTAAAGTAGCAATTACGCCGTTTCTTATCGCCTGTTTTATTGCGTATTTATTGCACCCTTTAATTGAAAAAATCCATAAGGAAGGAATGCCACGCACACTTGCTATTTTGCTCATTTACATTCTTTTCTTTGGCGGAATTGGTTATGGAATTTATAAAGGAACGCCAGTCGTTATTAAACAGTTACAAGAGATTAATGAACAATTTCCGCAGTTTACAAAGATGTACGATTCGTGGATGGATGGTGTTACAGAACAAACAGCGAATTTCCCGTCGTTTATTCATGAAAAGGTGAAACAAATTTTTGGTGGTGTAGAAACGAAGATTCAAGCACTTTTAAATAAAGTGATGAGTACAGCGCGTGGTGTACTCGATTCATTGCTCATTATTTTCTTAATACCGTTCATTGTATTTTACATATTAAAAGATTATGGTGAGTTTTATCATATCTTTTGGAAAGTAGTCCCAAGTAAATGGCGAGGTACGGGGCAAATGCTTGCAAAAGAAATTGATAAGTCACTTGGAAGTTATATTCGAGGGCAGTTATTTGTTTGCTTAGTATTAGGGAGCGTATCAGCTCTTTCTTTTTGGTTTATCGGTATGAAGTATCCATTATTGCTTGGTATTATTATTGGGGTAACGGATATAATCCCATACTTTGGTCCTATTTTAGGAGCAATCCCTACGTTAATGATTGCAGCAACGGTATCAACGAGTTTACTTATTAAGGCGGGGATTACGATTGCTATTTTGCAATTTGTGGAAAGTAACATTTTATCGCCTTACATTGTTGGTAAGTCACTTCGTATGCATCCTGTTATTATTATGCTTGCATTACTAGTTGGGGGGGAAGTAGCTGGTATTGTAGGATTACTAATATCGGTTCCGATTTTAGCAGTTATTCGTACTGTCATTGTTCATGTGAGACCTCTCTTGAAAAAAGAAGATGTGTAAGTATAGAAGCCCTCTATGTAAGAAATGGAGGGCTAATCATATATTTATTTAGAAAGCTGCTCGTGTATCTTTTGGACGAGGGAGCTCACATCATTTGTTTGAATATGTTTTATTTTTTTCCATTCATTATCATACATAAATACAATTTGATTGTTGAAAAGACGCTTTTGTTCTTTTAGATTAGAAATTTTTGCAAAAGAGTACTCTTCAAATATTGGATTCTTACTTACATCTGGTCCATAAAAGAATAGCCTTTTGTTCGTTAAAATCAATAGGCCTGGCCTTGCGACGGAACGATAAATAAATATGTCTAATGAACATGCTGCGTAAAATAATATCGTTTCGTCAGTCGCTAATATGTTTTTAGCTTTGTTAAGTAAGGTTGTCATTGTAATCGCTCCTTTATTTTGTTAATAACAATTTAATTATAGAAAAAAAGTAATATTTAGAAAATTTTATAAATTATTATTGTAAGGAGATTCCAATTTATTAATAAACGCATAATATATGAAAAGGCTGTTAAGAATGAATAGTAGAATACCTATGATTAATAAGCGATTAATACAATATAAATGATTATCTACATTGACAAACTTAAGAGAATTCTATTATATTTAGTCATATAATACATTAAATCAATGACGGAACAAGTACGTTACAGTCCATTTATAGAGAGAAGCTTCCATATGGCTGAAAGAAGCTTTAAATGAAGGGTAACAGAAAGCTAATCCTGAGAGCAGCTAATCACTGCCGTCTTGCCACGTTACGGCACCATGAGGTGATGAATTGATTGTTATTGTAATCAATTCATAATTAGGGTGGTATCGCGAGTTAACTCTCGTCCCTTTTATAGGGGCGGGAGTTTTTTATATTTAAGGAGGAAAATACAATGAAACAACTAACAGGCGCACAAATTCGTCAAATGTTTTTAGACTTTTTCCAAGAAAAAGGACATGCAGTAGAACCTAGTGCATCACTAGTTCCACATGAAGATCCATCTCTTCTATGGATTAATAGTGGTGTAGCAACATTAAAAAAATATTTTGATGGGCGTGTAATCCCACAAAATCCACGTATTACAAATGCTCAAAAATCAATTCGTACAAACGATATTGAAAACGTAGGGAAAACAGCTCGTCACCATACATTCTTTGAAATGTTAGGAAACTTCTCAATTGGTGATTACTTCAAAGAAGAAGCAATTACATGGGCTTGGGAATTCTTAACGAGCGACAAATGGATCGGATTCGATAAAGAATTACTATCAGTTACAATCCATCCAGAAGATGAAGAAGCATTTACAATTTGGAATGAGAAAATGGGTGTTCCAAAAGAGCGTATTATCCGTTTAGAAGAAAACTTCTGGGATATCGGTGAAGGGCCAAGTGGACCGAATACAGAGATTTTCTATGACCGCGGAGAAGCTTACGGTAATGACTTTAGTGACCCAGAATTATATCCAGGCGGAGAAAACGAGCGTTACTTAGAAGTATGGAACCTTGTATTCTCTCAATTTAATCATAATCCAGATGGTTCATATACACCACTTCCTAAGAAAAACATTGATACAGGGATGGGTCTAGAACGTATGACATCTATCGTTCAAGATGTGCCTACGAACTTTGATACAGATCTATTCATGCCGATGATTGGTGCAACAGAATCAATTTCTGGTGAGAAATACCGTAATGGCGATTTAGAAAAAGATATGGCATTTAAAGTAATTGCTGACCATATCCGTACAGTAACATTTGCTGTTGGTGACGGTGCTCTTCCTTCTAACGAAGGCCGTGGTTATGTATTACGTCGTTTATTACGCCGCGCTGTTCGTTATTCGAAGAAATTAAACATTAACCGTCCATTCATGTTTGAATTAGTACCGGTTGTTGGAGAAGTAATGAAAGACTTCTATCCAGAAGTACTTGAAAAGAAAGATTTCATTGCGAAAGTTGTGAAAAACGAAGAAGAGCGTTTCCATGAAACACTTCATGATGGTGAAGCGATTTTAGCTGAAGTTATTACAAAAGCAAAAGAAGAAAAAACAACTGTTATTTCTGGAGTAGATGCGTTCCGTCTATATGACACATACGGTTTCCCAATCGAATTAACAGAAGAATATGCAGAAGAAGCTGGTATGACAGTTGATCATGAAGGCTTTGAAAATGAAATGGAAAAACAACGTGAGCGTGCACGTGCTGCTCGTCAAGACGTTGACTCAATGCAAGTTCAAGGCGGTGTACTTGGAGAAGTTAAAGTAGCGAGTGAGTTCGTTGGTTACGGTACAGTTGCAACAGAAAGTAACGTTGTTGCACTTGTGAAAAACGGCGAATACACAGACAGTTTACAAGCTGGTGAAGAAGGACAATTAATGCTTGATGTAACACCATTCTATGCTGAGAGCGGTGGACAAATTGCAGACCGTGGTTACCTTCTTGCGGATGGTGTGAAAGTTCTTGTAAAAGACGTACAAAAAGCACCAAACGGTCAAAACTTGCATAAAGTTGTTGTTGAAGAAGGTACATTAACGAAAGATGCGGCTGTAAAAGCTATTATCGATACGAAAAACCGTAGTAGCGTTGTAAAAAATCATACAGCAACTCACTTACTACACCAAGCATTAAAAGACGTACTTGGAACACACGTTAACCAAGCAGGTTCTCTTGTAACTTCTGAACGTCTACGCTTTGACTTCTCTCACTTCGGTCAAGTACAAGCTGACGAATTAGAAAAAATTGAGCGTATGGTAAACGAGAAAATTTGGGAAAGTATTGATGTTGAGATTTCTCAAAAAGCAATCGAAGAAGCGAAAGAAATGGGCGCAATGGCATTATTCGGTGAAAAATACGGAGATGTTGTACGTGTTGTACAAGTTGGCGATTACAGCTTAGAGCTTTGTGGTGGTTGTCACGTTGATAATACAGCTTCTATCGGTATTTTCAAAATCGTTGCTGAGTCTGGTATCGGTGCAGGAACTCGTCGTATTGAAGCAGTAACTGGTAAGTCTGCATACGAATTAATGAACGATCAAGTAGGTTTATTAAAAGAAGCAGCAGGAAAAATGAAAACAAATCCGAAAGATATTTTAACAAGGGTTGATGGTCTATTTGCTGAAGTGAAACAACTGCAAAAAGAAAATGAATCTCTTGCTGCGAAATTAAGCAATATCGAAGCTGGAAACTTAACTGATTCTGTAATGACAGTTGATGGTGTGAATGTATTAGCAGCGAAAGTAAATGTTGCAGATATGAACAACTTACGTACGATGATGGATGATCTAAAAAATAAATTAGAGTCAGCAGTTGTTGTATTAGCGTCTGTTAATGACGATAAAGTAAACATCCTAGCAGGTGTAACGAAAGACTTAATTAGCCAAGGTTACCATGCTGGTAAGCTTGTGAAAGAAGTAGCTTCTCGTTGCGGCGGTGGCGGTGGCGGCCGTCCTGATATGGCACAAGCAGGCGGTAAAAACCCAGCTCAAGTCGAAGAAGCTTTAGCATTTGTACAAGAGTACGTTAAATCTGTTTCAAAATAAAGAGATAGTAGTGTACAATGGTAGGGAGAGGAGAAGTTCTTCTCCCTATACTTACTATATAAGTGAGGTGCTTGAAATGGACGGTTTTGATAAAACAATGAAGTTTAGCATTCAAGATGAAAAACAGAGTGTCCATGTAAATGATGTACTTTTAACTGTGTATGATGCACTTCAAGAAAAAGGCTATAATCCGATTAACCAAATCGTCGGTTATTTATTAAGTGGAGACCCAGCATACATACCTCGCCATAAAGATGCACGTAGCATCGTTCGCAAGCTTGAACGTGATGAAATCATTGAAGAGCTTGTGAAGTCTTACTTGAAACATCATCGTGAGGAGTAGTTTATGCGGATATTAGGTTTAGATGTAGGTACAAAAACAGTCGGAGTTGCAATTAGCGACGAAATGGGCTGGACAGCACAAGGATTAGAAACAATTAAGATTAACGAAGAACGAGGTCACTTTGGTTTTGATCGTATTTCTGAGTTAGTAAAGCAGTACGATGTGGATAAAATAGTAGTAGGTTTACCTAAAAATATGAATGGTACAATTGGCCCACGTGGTGAAGCGTGCCAGCAATTTGCAGAAAACCTACGAGAGCTGTTACAATTAGACGTTGTAATGTGGGACGAGCGTTTGTCAACGATGGCAGCGGAACGTCTACTCATTTCAGCTGATGTAAGCCGTAAGAAGCGAAAGCAAGTAATCGATAAGATGGCTGCAGTCGTAATCTTACAAGGATTTTTAGATAGAAAATAAGAGGTGACCAAAATGGAAGAACGTCAAATTACAATTGTAGACGAAAAAGGTAACGAACATTTATGTGAAATTATTTTCACTTTTGATGCTGAAAAATTTGGTAAAAAATCATACGTAATCTTCTCTCCAATCGGTGAAGTAGATGAAGATGGAGACCCAATTTATGATGCAATGGCTTATGAGCAAAATGAAGAAGAGGGCGGAGTTTTACTTCCAATCGAATCTGAAGAAGAGTGGGAAATGGTACAAGAAACGTTCAACACTATTGCTGATGAGCAAGAAGCTGAATAATAAGTACTGAAAAGATGGACGATATACAGTCCATCTTTTTTTGTATTTATATGTAAAATGAAAGATTTTTTGTCGAAACTGTGTAAGTCTTTGTAGTATAATGAGACGGATTGTAGAAAAATAAAGTGTCTATTAAAAAAGATAAGTGAATTTGTTGCATTTTTACATCGTGCTGTATAGAAAGGTGTACATACGGTCTACAATTAAGTAAGGAGGAAATGTTTTGATAGAGAATCAAGTGAAAAAGAAGCGTAGACGCATCTTTTTATTTTCGATTATTGCACTGCTTTTAGTTTGTGGTTCAGTCTATGCGTATATTTCATCCGCATTAGGACCAGTTGATAGCGGGAATAAAAAAGAGATTGAAGTAGAAATTCCGAAAGGATCATCTACAAGTAAAATTGGAGAAATTTTAGAAGAAAAAGGCGCTGTGAAAAACGGTACAGTTTTTAGTTTTTATACAAAGGCTAAATCGAAAAGTTTACAAGCAGGTACATATTTATTAAATCCTTCGATGAATGCTAAAGATGTTATTGAACAAATGTCATCTGGCAACGTGCATCGTCCAGCTCTTTATAAAGTGACGATCAAAGAAGGAGCGCAAGTAACTGAAATTGCAGAAACGATTGCGACAGAACTAAAGTGGAATAAAGACGATGTTACGCGTCAATTAAACGATAAAGCATTTATTCAAAAAATGCAGCAAAAGTATCCGAAGTTATTAACGGATAAAATCTTTGATAGTAATATTAAATACCCATTAGAAGGTTATTTATATCCTGCGACGTATTCGTTTTATAAGAAAGATACGACGTTAGAAGAAATCGTAATTCCGATGCTTGAGAAAACAAATGCAATCATTGTTCAAAATGAGGCGAAAATGAAAGCGAAGAACTGGGATGTTCATCAGCTTTTAACATTATCTTCACTTATTGAAGAAGAGGCAACTGGTTTTACAGATCGTCAAAAGATCTCTAGTGTCTTTTATAATCGTTTAGCGAAAGGTATGCCGCTTCAAACGGATCCAACGGTATTATATGCACTTGGAAAGCATAAACAACGTGTATTATACGAAGATTTAAAGGTCAACTCACCGTACAATACGTATGTTGTAAAAGGATTGCCGGTAGGGCCGATCGCAAACTCTGGTAAACATTCAGTGGAAGCTGCGTTAGAACCTGCGCAAACAGATTATTATTATTTCTTAGCTGCACCAAGTGGTGAAGTGTACTATGCAAAAACATTAGAAGAGCATAATGCATTAAAGCAAAAATACATTACGAAAAAACAGTGAAATGGGGAGGGATAGCGAAAAAGGTCGCACATCCCTCTTTTTTGTGGTAAAATATATCGGGTTAAAAACTGGCAGAAGAATCGTTTTTAATATCAAAACGGAACGTACAAGCTAAGGGTAAAACTGGCTTGTATTTTTATTGCATTCTATGTGGGAAAAGACGTCATAGAGGCACTTCTCCATGTAAATAAGGAGGACCATTTATGGAGGATGCAGTTAACGAGTACCTATTATCATTTATTGATCCGAAAGATAAATTAATTCTTGAAATGGAAGAATATGCAACAGAAAATCATGTGCCGATTATGGATCGACTTGGAATGGAATTTATGCTGCAATTTTTACGTTTAATTGGACCGAAAAGCATTTTAGAACTTGGAACAGCAATCGGTTATTCTAGTATTCGTATGATGCAAGCTATTCCAAATTCACGTATTGTGACAGTTGAGCGCAATCGTGAGCGATATGAAAAAGCACTTGAATATATAGAACGTTCCCCAGTAACAGATCGTATTTCAGTTATTTACGGTGATGCGTTAGAGACAGGTGAACAAGTAAAAGAACACGGGACATTTGACGTTATTTTTATTGATGCAGCAAAAGGACAGTATCGTCGCTTTTTTGACTTATATGAACCGTTATTAAATCCTGGTGGCGTAATTATTTCAGATAATGTTATGTACCATGGTCTTGTAACGACAAAAGAGAAAATTGAAAACAGACGTACACGTGGTTTAATCCGTCGTATTAAGACGTACAATGAGTGGCTTATGAACCATGAAGGATATGATACAACGATTTTCCCAATTGGTGATGGAGTAGCTGTTAGTAAAAAGAGAGGGTGACCAAGGTATGAAGAAACCTGAATTGTTAGTAACGCCAAGAGCGGTGGCGGATATCGAACTTCTTGCGAAAGCAGGAGCAGATGCGGTAATGATCGGTGAGCAAAAGTTTGGTTTACGTTTAGCAGGGGAGTTTTCACGTGAAGATGTAAAACAAACTGTGAAGATTGCGCATGAAAATGGTGTGAAAGTATACGTAGCAATGAACGCTATGTTCCACAACGATAAAGTAGAAGAATTAACAGATTACGTTTCATTTTTAAATGAAGTAAATGTAGATGCAATTGTTTTCGGAGATCCAGCAGTATTAATGGCTGTTCGCGAAGTAGCGTCAAATATGCAGTTGCACTGGAATACAGAAACGACAGCAACAAACTGGTTCACTTGTAATTACTGGGGACAAAGAGGAGCGAAGCGTGCTGTATTAGCTCGTGAGCTGAGCTTAGATGAAATTGTTGATTTAAAAGAAAATGCTGAAGTGGAACTAGAAGTACAAATTCACGGTATGACTTGTATGTTCCAATCGAAGCGATCATTAGTAGGAAACTACTTTGAGTATCAAGGACGTAATCTTGACATTGAAAAGAAAAAATATGAAGAGAATATGTTCTTATATGACCCAGAGCGTAACAATAAATATCCAATTTATGAAGATGAAAATGGTACTCACATTATGAGTCCGAACGATATTTGTTTCATCGATGAATTAGAGGAACTAATCGAAGCTGAAGTTGACAGCTTAAAAATCGATGGTGTACTAAAAAGCTCTGAATACATTATTGAAGTAACGAAGAAATATCGTCAAGCGATTGATTTATGTGTGGAAGATCGTGATGCATATTATGACGTGAAAGATGCTCTATATAAAGAAATAGAAGAAATGCAACCAGTAAATCGTCCGTTAGACACAGGATTCTTCTTTAAAGAAACGGTTTACTAAACGAGGAGGGTGTAGGAAATGACTGTACAAGAAATTTCACGAGTAATCGATGGCAAGCGCGTTATTGTGAAGAAACCTGAACTGTTAATCCCTGCGGGTAACTTAGAAAAATTAAAAGTAGCTATCCATTATGGGGCAGATGCTGTATATTTAGGTGGACAAGAATTTGGTCTTCGTTCGAATGCAGGTAACTTTACGCTGGAAGATATGGCAGAAGGCGTTGAATTTGCAAAGAAATATGGAGCGAAAATATATGTAACAACAAATATTTTCGCACATAATGAAAATATGGACGGGCTAGAGGAATATTTAAAAGGGATTGAAAAAGCTGGCGTAACGGGAATTATCGTTGCCGATCCGCTTATTATTGAGACGTGTAAACGTGTAGCGCCTTCTGTTGAGGTGCATTTGAGCACACAGCAATCACTATCCAACTGGAAAGCAGCACAGTATTGGAAAGAAGAAGGTTTACATCGTCTTGTATTAGCTCGTGAAGCAAGCTATGAAGAAATGAAAGAAATTAAAGACAAAGTGGATATTGAAATTGAAGCATTCGTCCATGGTGCAATGTGTATCGCATATTCAGGAAGATGTACATTAAGTAACCATATGACAGCGCGTGACTCTAATCGTGGCGGTTGTTGCCAATCTTGCCGCTGGGATTATGATTTAGTTCAAACAGTATCACAACATAAAGATGCAAAAGAGCTTCCTCTATTCCAAGAAGAAGATGCTCACTTTGCGATGAGTCCAAAAGATTTAAATTTAATTTTATCAATTCCGAAAATGATTGAAATTGGAATCGATAGTTTAAAGGTAGAAGGACGTATGAAATCAATCCATTACGTAGCGACTGTAGCAACTGTATATCGTAAAGTAATTGATGCTTATTGTGCGGATCCGGATAACTTTGAGTTTAAACAAGAATGGTTAGATGAGCTTGATAAATGTGCAAATCGTGATACAGCTCCTGCATTCTTTGAAGGGGTTCCAGGACATCAAGAGCAAATGTTTGGAAATCATAGTAAGAAAACAACGTATGATTTTGCTGGTTTAGTGTTAGATTATAATGAAGAAACGGGCATCGTAACGCTTGAGCAACGTAATCATTTCAAACCAGGACATGAAGTGGAGTTCTTTGGACCAGAAATAGAAAACTTTACGCAGACGGTGGAGAAAATTTGGGATGAGGATGGAAACGAATTAGATGCAGCGAGACATCCGTTGCAAATCGTGAAATTCAAAGTGGATCAACCAGTGTATGTGAATAATATGATGCGCAAAAGCATACTTCAATAAGAAAGAGTGGTAGTCGAATGGGGACGAATAAGCCTGTTGTAATTGGAATCGCTGGTGGTTCAGGATCAGGAAAAACAAGTGTAACGAAAGCGATTTTTGACCATTTTAAAGGTCATTCCATTTTAATCTTGGAGCAAGATTATTATTACAAAGATCAAAGCCATTTACCAATGGAAGAGCGTTTAAAAACAAATTATGATCATCCGCTTGCGTTTGATAATGATCTGTTAATTGAACATTTGCAGCAGTTGCTTGCATATGAGCAAATTGATAAGCCTGTATATGACTATACATTGCATACGCGTTCAGAAGAAATTATTCCAGTTGAGCCGAAAGATGTAATTATTTTAGAAGGGATTCTTATTTTAGAAGACCCACGTCTTTGTGAGTTGATGGACATTAAGTTATTCGTTGATACAGATGCTGACCTTCGTATTCTGCGCCGCATGCAGCGTGATATTAAAGAGCGCGGTCGTACGATGGATTCAGTTATTGATCAGTACGTAACTGTTGTACGTCCAATGCACAATCAATTTATTGAGCCTTCTAAGAAATTTGCGGATATTATTATCCCTGAAGGTGGACAAAACCATGTTGCAATTGATATTATGGTGACAAAAATTGCAACAATTCTTGAACAAAAAGTAAATTTGTAATAGCATAGTAAAAGATGTACGGTAGGAAGGGATTTTTTCCCTTCCCATCGAATACAATGAAACATGCAACCTCATCTATATATAGGTGAGGGCATATTTATATCAACTTTCCATACATATCTTCTTTATATAAAGAAGAATTGGAAATACGGGGTTGTATGTGACAACTCCGCTAGTGCAAGGGTACTAGAAACCTCCGCTAACAATGGAAGCGGAGGAGTTTTCATATGGAACTCCTCTTTTTTTCGGGGGATTGGTATATAAAAGGAGTGGAAAATATGTCAACAGAAAAAACATACCCTATGACGCAAGAGGGTAAGCAAAAACTAGAGAACGAACTTGAGCAATTAAAAACAGTAAAACGTAAAGAAGTAGTAGAACGTATTAAAATCGCACGTAGCTTCGGGGACCTTTCTGAGAACTCTGAGTACGATGCAGCAAAAGATGAGCAAGCGTTCGTAGAAGGACGTATTACACAATTAGAAAATATGATTCGTAACGCAGTTATCATTAAAGATAATGGCGAAGTATCTACTGTTGTTACATTAGGTAAAACAGTAACATTTAAAGAATTACCAAACGGAGATGAAGAAGCGTACACAATCGTAGGTAGCGCGGAAGCTGATCCATTTGAAGGAAGAATTTCTAACGATTCTCCAATCGCAAAAAGCTTATTAGGTAAGCAAATTGGTGAGAAAGTAACAATCCAAACACCAGGCGGAGAAATGCAAGTAGAGATTGTCTCTGTAAAATAATAAAAAAATCACTCGTGTAAAAACGAGTGATTTTTTTATTTGTATAAAAGATGAAACACTCCGTCCAAACTATAATAGACGAGGTGTTTTTTTATGAAAATAAAACGGAGAATTACAATTGTTTTAATTTGTTTTATGGGCATTATGTTTTTATTGCTTTGTCGTTTAATTCAAATCCAAATTATAGATACAGAATCATTTACTGATCGCAAAATAAATTTAATTGAAAAAAGTGTTACGCAACGTACGCAATCCATTGCAGTAGACGATGGACGTGGGCAGTTTATAGATCGTCATGGTAAAGAAATAGGTGAGGAAAAGTATCCTGTTTTAATTGTTTTTCCATTTTTACAAATAAAAAATGACATGTTAGAGAAAATCGCGCATATCATTGGTGTGTCGAGACAAGAGATCAGAAGACAAATGAAAAATAAAAAAAATGCATTTATACTGCAAGGGGAAACTGTTCCATTTCGAGTGACACGAGAGCAGATGGAGAAGGTAAATCAATTACATGTATTAGGTATTGTAGCAGCTGAAGTACGATTAAAACAAACTGGAGAGATAAATCATTTAATTGGTGATGTAGGGGAGAACGAAAGAGAATTTCAAAATCGATATGGAGAAGTGAAAAAAATTTCAAAACAAACGCCGATAGGTATTTCAGGATTGCAGCAATCATTTGATGAATTTTTATTGACTGATGGAGAGGCAAAAGTATTGTATCAAGTAGATCGGCAAGGAGAACCGATTTTTGGAAATCAAGCGAAATATACTTCACCAGGAAATCCATTTTACCCAGTTAGGATTCAAACTACTTTACATAAAGGATTGCAGCAAAAAGCAGAAGAAGTGATTGAAGCAAACGAAATAAAGAAGGGGGGATTAGTATTACTTGATGTAAAGACAAATGAAATATTAGCGATGGTCAGTAAACCGTCTTTACAAGTAAGAGATAAGAATTTATATAAGACTACACTTGAAAATCAAATGTTAACGCCACATTTTCCAGGCTCTGTTTTTAAAACAGTAGTTGCAGCGGCAGTCATTGATCAAAAAGTGAATTTGTTTAATCGGACATTTAACTGTAATAAAGATTTATATGGTGAAAACGACCCACAAGTTATGATGGGTACGCTTAACTTCAAAGAGAGCTTTGCTAGGAGCTGTAACAGGACATTTTCTGAGTTAGGTAACGAGCTATTACAAAAGGATAGGACGGTGCTAGAAACATACGTAGCAGCTTTAGGAGCAAATGAAAAGGTTGGATGGAAAGGTTCGGTATTTCATACACCTCATTTTGAGCAAATGCCAGAAGAGAAAGGCACTACTATTTGGGGGAATGAAGAAAATAAAAATAGTAAAAAAGCGGTAGAGCAAACAGCGATTGGACAGAAAGATGTACGTATATCACCTCTAGCAATTGCAAATATGATGGCGACGATTGCGAGGAATGGAGAAAAGATGGAAGTGAAAGCTGTTGAAAAAATAGTATATAAAAATGGAGTGGATTTCTTTACATTTGAGAACCATACGTTACATGGAAAACAGCTTTCGTATGAAACAGTGAAAACATTACAAGAGTTATTAAGAGGTGTTGTAACAAGGGAGAAAGGTACAGGAACGGCATTCCGCTCGTTGCCGCTCAGTGTCGCTGGAAAATCCGGAACAGCGCAAACAGGGAAAGAGACGAGGGTGAATCGCTGGTTTGCAGGTTACTTTCCGTATGAGAATCCAAGATATGCTTTAGTTGTTGTTGATCTAGAGACAGATAGCAAAGTGAATAAAGTTACACCTATTTTTAAAGATATGGTAGGAGCAATCTATCAATTGGAGAATGAAAAGTAATCTTGCAATTTATAGTGAATTGTTTTCATTTCATGAAAATATCATTGTAAATGTTCAACCTTTCTAGATTTAATGTTACAATAGCAATTAGGAAAAACTGCATGGAGGTTTGGAGAATGGCAGGAGGATCAAGATTCCAACAGAAACAACAAAAACGTCGTCAAAACGGTGTTTTAAATATTGCAATCGCTATTGTGTTACTATTAGTAGCTATTGTAGCATATCAATTGTTCGTTCCTAATACGAAAGAGCAAGCATCTTCTAGTGATAAGAAAGTCTCTCAACAAACAACAAAGAATGAGAAAGCTGGAAAATCAGAAGATAAAGCATCTGCTAAGAAAAAAGAAAAAGAGCAAGAGCAAGCAGAAGCTAAGCAAAAAGCTGAAGAAGAGAAGT
>NZ_JAKUDW010000040.1:0-48406 GCF_022662595.1 Bacillus cereus group sp. BfR-BA-01524
CACACCCGTTCCCATACCGAACACGGAAGTTAAGCTCTCTAGCGCCGATGGTAGTTGGGACCTTGTCCCTGTGAGAGTAGGACGTCGCCAAGCAAGCGAAAACACGAGTCATTTGACTCGTGTTTTTTTGTATTGTTAAAAAGAATGGAAAAGAAGTAATGGTAATACAAACACGTTGCCCAAGAGTTAATCATATTATATAAGAGATGGGTGTATATTTTTCTGTGAATTGTTAAGGATTAGAAGTATAAAATAAGTTCACTTAAATAGGGAGGGAAGGTTATGAAATTACAAAGTGAAGTTTGTATTGTTTGTGAGACAAAAAGAAAAGAAGGCATATATGTTTATAATAATTTAATATGTTATGAATGTGAAAAGGATATGGTGAATACAGAGACAGATGATCCGAAATATATACATTATTTAAAGCAACTTCGAAAATTAGAAGTATCATATTTTTAAATAGGCATATGCCTATTATTTTTTTTGTTCTGTATAATAGATAGAGAATGAATAATAAGGAAGAGATGTAGATGAATCAAAATCATATGCCTTTATATGAGGCGTTAATAGAGTTTAAAGAAAGAGGGCCGTTATCCTTTCATGTTCCAGGTCATAAGAATGGTTTAAACTTCCCTCAGGAGGCAATAAGAGAGTTTAAAGATATTCTATCTATTGATGTAACTGAGTTAGCAGGACTAGATGATTTGCATAGTCCGTTTGAATGTATAGATCAGGCACAACAATTATTGGCTGAAGTGTATGATACAAAGAGAAGTTATTTTTTAATTAATGGTTCAACAGTTGGGAACTTAGCAATGATTTTGTCTTGTTGCGGGGAACATGATATTGTTCTTGTACAAAGAAATTGTCATAAATCAATTATTAATGGTTTAAAGCTAGCGGGAGCAAATCCCATTTTTTTAGATCCATGGATTGATGAAACTTATAGCGTACCAGTGGGAGTTCGTAATGAAATTATTAAGAAAGCAATTGGAAAATATCCAAATGCGAAAGCACTCATTTTAACGCATCCTAATTATTATGGTATGGGGATGGATTTAGAGGCAAGCATCGCTTTCGCACATGCACATAAAATCCCTGTTTTGGTAGATGAGGCACATGGGGCGCATCTTTGTTTGGGAGAACCATTCCCGAAATCAGCGTTAACATATGGTGCAGATATTGTAGTTCATTCTGCACATAAAACATTACCCGCAATGACAATGGGTTCCTATTTACATATAAATAGTCACTTAGTAGACGAAGAGAAGGTTACTACTTATTTAAGTATGCTACAATCTAGTAGTCCATCGTATCCAATTATGGCTTCCTTGGATATAGCACGCTTTACAATGGCGCGTATAAAAGAAGAAGGTCATGGTGAAATTGTTGAGTTTTTACGGAGATTTAAGGAACGGTTACGTTCTATTCCCCAAATCGCCATTTTAGAATATCCGTTGCAAGACGAGTTAAAGGTTACCGTGCAAACTCGTTGTCAGTTATCAGGCTACGAATTACAGTCCGTATTTGAAAAGGTCGGTATATATACAGAGATGGCTGATCCGTACAATGTTCTATTTATTTTACCCCTGCAAGCAAATGAGGGGTATATGAAGGTTATAGAGATGATTCGAGTAGCATTGCAACATCATGACGTGAAAGACAAGAGGGAATCTATTCGTTATACTTATAAAGATGAATTCTCTCCTTTGCCGTATACGTATAAACAACTAGAAGGATATGGAACAAAGATCGTATCTATAGAAGAAGCTGTTGGAATGATAGCGGCGGAAATGGTAATTCCGTATCCACCTGGAATTCCATTGGTTATATATGGAGAGAGAATTACTTCAGAGCATAAAGAGCAAATTATGTATTTAGAGAGAGCAGGAGCTCGTTTTCAAGGTAATACGAAATATATGAAAGTGTATGATATAGAAAGTAGGTTTTAGGATGAAGGGATTATTTGTAACAATTGAGGGCCCAGAAGGTTCAGGTAAAACAACGTTAATTAAAAGCTTATTGCCATATTTTGAACAAAAAGCACAAAAGGTAATGGCGACAAGGGAACCAGGTGGTATTGCAATTTCTGAGGACATTAGGACGATTTTACATAAACAAGAATATACGATGATGGAAGCACGTACAGAAGCGCTTCTTTATGCTGCTGCGCGCAGACAACATTTAGTAGAAAAAGTTATGCCAGCACTTAATGAGAACTATCTCGTGTTATGTGATCGTTTTATAGATAGTTCTTTAGCATATCAAGGCTATGCAAGAGGATTGGGTATGGATAAGGTATTTGAAATAAATCGTTTCGCAACAGAGGACTGTATGCCTAGTTTAACAATTTATCTAGACATTGAGCCTGAGGTTGGTTTGGCTCGGATTGAAAAAGATGCAGGACGCGAAGTAAATCGATTAGATATGGAAGATATCTCTTTCCATAAACGTGTGCGCGAAGGGTATTTAAAAGTTGTAGAACGTTTCTCGGATCGTATTGTATTGGTAAATGCTGATCAGCCGATGGAAAAACTTATAGAAGAAGTTGTTCAGATTATAGAAGATAAATTGTTATAATAGAAGGGAAGAATGAAATAAGTGAGGTATGCATTATGATGAAGACGTGGGAGCAGCTTTCTGCTATACAACCCATCGGTGTAAAAATGTTGATGAATAGCATTGCAAAAGAGCGTATATCCCACGCTTACTTGTTAGAGGGAGGGAAAGGTACGGGAAAGTTTGCGACAGCAATTCAAATGGCAAAGAGTTTCCTCTGTTCTCAGCGGAATGGAGTAGAGCCCTGTCATGCATGCACAAATTGTAAGCGAATTGATTCAGGTAACCACCCTAACTTACATATTGTAAAACCAGACGGATTATCTATTAAGAAGCAGCAAATTCATGATTTACAAGAAGAGTTTTCAAAAACAGGATTAGAGGCAAATAAAAAATTATATATTATTGAGCACGCAGATCGTATGACAGCAAATGCGGCAAATACACTTTTGAAATTTTTAGAAGAACCAAGTAGTGATACAACCGCTATTTTACTTACTGAACAAAGTCATCAAATTTTAAATACGATTTTATCTCGCTGCCAAGTTGTTACGTTTAGACCGTTACCTACGGAATCTTTAATTAGAAGATTACAGGATGAAGGTATTACAGCATCTTTATCGACACTTGCTGCCCAACTCACAAATAGTTTTGATGAAGCTTTAGCTTTATGTAGTGATGAATGGTTTGCACAAGCACGAGCTTTAGTGATAAAATTATGTGAAGCGCTCGAAAAAGATAAAACCTCTATTTTTTTTGTACAAGAAAAATGGGGAAAACACTTTGGAGAGAAAGAACAATTACAGCAAGGGTTAGATATGTTACTCCTTATTTATAAGGATTTATTATATGTTCAACTTGGAGAAGAAGATCGTCTTGTTTTTCATGAGCAGAAAGAGATGTTTGAATCGTTTTCCTATGCTCAGAAGCGCATTGTATCAGCTCTCTTTAATATATTAGAGGCAAAAAATAGAATCAACGCTAATGTAAATGCGCAGCTTGTGTTCGAACAGTTAGTGTTGCGGTTGCAGGAGGGATGACCGTTTTGTATGATGTAGTAGGTGTTCGCTTTAAGAAGGCCGGAAAGGTATATTACTTTGATCCAAATCAGTTCGATATCTCTGAAAATGAGTTTGTCATTGTAGAAACGGTAAGAGGTATTGAATACGGAAAAGTAGTTATTACCAAAAAGCAAGTTGATGAAAACGACGTTGTATTACCGCTAAAAAAGGTTATTCGTATTGCAAATGAAAATGATCGTACCATTGTTGAAGAGAACAAACATGCTGCAAAAGAAGCATATCAAGTCTGTCAACAAAAGGTAGTAGAGCATAATCTCGATATGAAACTTGTAGATGTAGAGTATACATTCGATCGTAATAAGATTATTTTCTATTTTACTGCGGATGGTCGGATCGATTTCCGCGAATTAGTGAAGGACTTAGCGGCAATTTTTAGAACAAGAATTGAACTAAGACAAATTGGTGTTCGTGATGAAGCGAAGATGCTAGGTGGTATTGGTCCATGTGGTCGTATGCTTTGTTGTTCTACTTTTTTAGGAGATTTTGAACCTGTATCCATTAAAATGGCAAAGGATCAAAATTTATCATTAAATCCTGCAAAAATCTCTGGTTTATGTGGTCGCTTAATGTGTTGCTTAAAATATGAGAATGATGAATATGAGGCAGCAAAGGAACAACTTCCTGATTTAGATCAACGTATACAAACCCCGCATGGTACTGGCCGTGTTATCGGATTAAATATTTTAGAAAGATTAATTCAAGTGGAACTAGTAGACAAGGAACGGATAGTAGAATATACGTTAGATGAGTTAGTGAATAAAGGGGTCGTTTCGAGTCAAACCACAGATTAATGAGGTGGGTGCTTGTGGAGAAAAAAGATATTTTTGAATCGGTTTCTAGTATGGAAGAGCAAATTGGACATTTATACAAACAGTTGGGAGAGTTAAAACAGCATCTTGCAGAGTTGTTGGAAGAAAACCAGCATATAAAAATGGAAAATAACAATTTGCGACACCGTTTTGAAGAAGTGCAGAATAAGGAAAAACAAAAAACTCAAAAACGTAAAGAAGTGAAGCCGAAAACAGATATTGGTGAAGGCTATGACAATTTAGCGAGACTGTATCAAGAAGGTTTTCATATTTGCAATCTACATTATGGAAGTGTACGTAAAGAGGGAGATTGTTTGTTCTGTCTGTCATTCTTAAATAAAAAGTGAAATTACCTTTCCGATTATAATTGGAAAGGTAATTTTTTATACATGAAATAGGGTAGGTTAAGGGTAAGAAAAGGAGCAGTATATGAATTTATATGAAGATGAACGTTTAGATTACTTATTAGCGCAAGACATGAAGATTATACAAAGCCCATCAGTATTTAATTTTTCTTTAGATGCTGTTTTACTGGCAGATTTTGCATGGGTACCAATTCAAAAGGGGAATTTACTTGATTTGTGTACAGGTAACGCAGTTGTCCCCCTTCTATTAAGTACAAGAACAAAAGGAAAGATTACTGGTGTGGAAATTCAAGAACGCTTATATGATATGGGAGTAAGAAGTGTTCAATACAATGGGTTGGAAGAAAGAATTCACCTCATACATGGAGACTTGAAAGATATGCCAGAGAAACTCGGGCGTCATCAATATGATGTTGTTACATGTAATCCGCCATATTTTCAAACACCTCAAACTTCAGAGAAAAATATGAATGAACATTTAGCGATAGCTCGTCATGAAATTATGTGTACATTAGAAGATGTTGTATCTGCAAGTAGTCAGTTAGTAAAACAAGGCGGGAAAGTAGCGTTTGTACATCGTCCAGGACGATTACTCGACATTATCACATTAATGCGTAAATATAAAATTGAACCAAAGCGTGTGCGATTTGTTTATCCTAAGATTGGAAAAGAAGCAAATACATTGTTAATTGAAGGAATTAAGGATGGAAATGCAGATTTGAAAATTTTACCACCACTCGTTGTATATGAGAACAATAACGAATATACAAAGGAGATACGTTCAATTTTATATGGAGAAGAATAAGCATTTTTTTTATGTAGTAGAGTGCTCTGATGGAAGTTATTATGCTGGATATACAAACCATATCGAAAAACGAATTCAGACTCATAATAGCGGCAAAGGAGCTAGGTATACACGTGCGAGGCTTCCTGTCGTTTTAAAATATGTAGAGACCCACGAAGATAAGCGTACAGCTATGCAAGCGGAGTATTATTTTAAGCAATTAACGAGAAAACAAAAAGAGGCATATATGCAAAAAGGAGAACGCTATGTGGCAACAAAAAAGCTTTCAACAAAATGAAAAGGGAGTTTTATATTTAGTACCAACTCCTATTGGAAATTTAGAAGATATGACATTTCGTGCAATCCGAATTTTAAAAGAAGTTGATTTAATTGCTGCTGAAGATACGAGACAAACGAAAAAACTTTGTAATTATTTTGAAATTGAAACACCTGTCACGAGTTATCATGAGCATAATAAAGAAGTAAGTGGAAAGAGAATATTAGAGAAGTTAGAGGATGGAAAGAATGTAGCACTTGTTAGTGACGCTGGTATGCCGTGTATTTCCGATCCAGGTTACGATATTGTTGTTGAGGCAGTAGCTGAGCAATATCATGTAATTCCGCTTCCTGGAGCAAATGCAGCCCTTACAGCATTAATTGCATCCGGTCTTGAAACAAAGCAGTTTTATTTCTATGGTTTCTTGCAGAGAAACAAAAAGGAACGGAAGATGGAGTTAGAAAAGCTTCGTTATGTACAAACTACAATGATGTTTTATGAAGCGCCTCATCGTTTAGATGATACTTTAATTTCGATGCAGGAAGTGTTGGGAAATAGAGAGATTGTATTATGTCGAGAGTTAACGAAAAAATTTGAGGAATTTATTCGAGGGACAATCGAAGAAGCAATTGAGTGGACGAAGCAAAATGAAGTACGTGGTGAGTTTTGTATTTTAGTAGCTGGTTCAACAGAAGAACCTGCTCCAGAAGAACAATGGTGGGAATCTCTTTCAGTATATGATCATATTGAACACTATATAAATGAAAAAGGTATGAATTCAAAAGAAGCGATTAAAACAGTCGCTAAAGATCGAGATTTGTCGAAAAGAGATGTATATCAAATCTATCATGTCGATAAAAAATAAGCTTCTCATAATTGAGAAGCTTATTTTGCTGTTTCGATATAATCTTGAAGTTCGTTTAAGATTTGCTCAGCGCCTTCTTTGCTTAAGATGATTTTACCTTCAGCTAAAGAAAGGTTACCGTCAGATACTTCACCAGTTACTTGGCAAGTCATGTTTGGTTTATATTTCTTTAAGATGATTTTTTCGTCATCAACATAGATTTCAAGAGCGTCCTTTTCTGCAATACCTAAAGTACGGCGTAATTCGATTGGAATTACTACACGACCTAATTCATCAACTTTACGAACAATACCAGTAGATTTCATAATTTTTTTCCTCCTAAATAAATAGTTTATAAGTTTCGAGTCTATTTTTAGATTCGTCATTTTTCGACAAAATACCCTATGGACATATGATACCAATCATTTACATTTCCGTCAATTCTTAAATTCTATATTTTTTAAAAAGATTTATAGATTTCTTATTTCTTATATATAATAGATTGAGAGGAAATTCCACAATTATTTACATTTTTTTCTGAAAAATTAACAAATTTAAGTGGAGATTGTATATTTTTTGAAATATGAGCAATAGATGATAAAGATATCGAGCATTAAGACCCAAAATTCAAAATTAGGTTGCCGTAAAGAAGATAAGTTAGATTCGGGCTGCTCGTAAAAGCCTGATTGATGTGGGCTAATAATCAGTGGGGATGAAGAAAAAACCCACTGATTAAAGTTTCACTTTATATATGAGTTTTTGATATACTGTTTATAAATACATATGAGGTTATTCGGGAGGTCCAAAACAATGACAGAGGAAAATAAGTCCTTTTATATTACTACCCCAATTTATTATCCAAGTGGAAAATTACACATTGGACATGCTTATACGACAGTAGCAGGAGATGCGATGGCACGATATAAGCGTATGCAAGGATATAATGTGCATTATTTAACAGGAACTGATGAGCATGGACAGAAGATCCAAAAGAAAGCAGAAGAGTTAAATATTACGCCACAGGCATATGTTGATAATATTGTTGCAGGAATTAAAGAGCTTTGGGAGAAGATGGATATCTCTTATGATGATTTTATTCGTACAACTGAAGATCGTCATAAAGATGTTGTCGAAAAAATCTTTAAGCAATTAGTAGATCAAGGTGATATTTATCTTGATGAATATGAAGGTTGGTATTCTGTACAAGATGAGACGTTCTATACAGAGCACCAATTAGTAGATCCAATTATGGAAGGCGACAAAGTAGTTGGAGGAAAAAGCCCAGATAGTGGTCATGATGTAGAACTTGTTCGTGAAGAATCTTATTTCTTTAGAATGGGTAAATATGTCGACAGACTATTAAAGTTCTATGAAGATAATCCACATTTCATTCAGCCGGAGTCTCGTAAAAATGAAATGATTAATAATTTTATTAAACCAGGATTAGAAGATTTAGCAGTTTCTCGTACTTCATTTGACTGGGGAGTTCGTGTTCCTGGTAACCCAAAACACGTTATTTACGTATGGGTTGACGCATTATCTAACTATATTACGGCATTAGGTTATGGTACAGCAAATGAAGAGAAATATAAAAAATTCTGGCCTGCAGATGTGCATTTAGTCGGGAAAGAAATTGTTCGTTTCCATACAATTTATTGGCCGATAATTTTAATGGCATTAGATTTACCTCTTCCGAAGAAAGTCTTTGCTCATGGCTGGATTTTAATGAAGGATGGAAAGATGAGTAAGTCAAAAGGAAACGTAGTAGATCCAGTTACATTAATCGATCGTTACGGATTAGATGCATTACGTTATTACTTACTTCGTGAAGTTCCATTTGGATCTGATGGCGTATTCACACCAGAAGGATTTGTGGAGCGTATTAATTTCGACTTAGCAAATGACTTAGGTAATTTATTAAATCGTACAGTAGCTATGATTGATAAGTACTTTAAAGGAGAAATCCCTGCATTTAAAGCAAATGTAACGGAATTTGATGAAACGTTAGTAATGTTTGCACAAGATACTTTGAAAAAAGTAGAAGAAGCAATGGAGAATATGGAGTTCTCTGTAGCGTTAGGATCTATTTGGCAATTGGTTAGTCGTACGAATAAATATATTGATGAAACGCAACCATGGGTATTAGCGAAAGATGAGAATGATCGTGAAAAGTTAGCTTCTGTAATGGCTCATTTAGCAGAAGTACTTCGTCAAACAGGTATTATGCTTATGCCGTTCTTAACAGTAGCACCAAGCAAGATGTTTGCTCAGCTTGGCCTTACTGAAGAAGCTTATAAATCTTGGGAAAGTCTATCTACAATTGGCTGCATTCCAGCTGGAACAAAAGTAGAAAAAGGAAACCCAATTTTCCCTCGTTTAGAAATAGAAGTGGAAGTAGAGTACATTAAAGAACAAATGAAAAGCTCTGCTCCTAAAGTAGAAGAGAAAAAAGAAGAAGAACCGAAGGCAGAAGAAATTACAATTGATGATTTCTTTAAAGTAGAATTACGCGTAGCTGAAGTACTATCTGCTGAACCGGTGAAAAAAGCAGACAAGTTGTTAAAAATTCAACTAGACTTAGGCACAGAAAAGCGTCAAGTTGTTTCTGGAATTGCAAAATTCTATTCGCCGGAAGACTTAAAAGGTAAAAAGGTTATTTGTGTAACAAACTTAAAACCTGTAAAATTACGCGGTGAATTATCGCAAGGCATGATTTTAGCGGGTGAAGAGAATGGCGTATTGTCATTAGCATCAATTGACCAAAATCTACCAAATGGTACAAAAATCAAGTAATTAAGACAAGAAAAGAGATGTTTCACGTGTAACATGTGTGAAGCGTCTTTTTTCTTTTTACACTCTCTATTTTTGCATTAAGATTGTAGTATTGTTATCGTTAAGTTATTAAAGAACTTATTTTTGTAGAATAAACTTGATTTCAATATAAAAGGAGTTATGTATTATGTTGTTTGATACACATTCACATTTGAATGCAGAGCAATTTGAAGAAGATTTGCAAGAAGTTATTGTCCGAATGAAAGAAGCGGGAGTTACTTATACAGTTGTTGTTGGTTTTGATGAAGTAACGATAAAAAAGGCGATGGAATTAGCTGAATCCTATGATTTTATTTACGCTGCGGTTGGATGGCATCCAGTTGATGCAATTGACATGACAGAAGAACATTTAGCTTGGTTAGAAGAACTTGCTTCTCATCCTAAAGTCGTTGCACTTGGAGAAATGGGCTTAGATTATCACTGGGATAAGTCTCCAAAAGAAATACAGAAAGAAGTATTTCGTAAACAAATTGCATTAGCTAAAAAAGTGAAATTGCCGATTATTATACATAACCGCGATGCAACTCAAGATATTGTTGATATTCTAGAAGAAGAGAATGCAGCTGAAGTAGGAGGCATTATGCATTGCTTTAGCGGCAGCGTAGAAGTAGCAAAGCGATGTGTTGATATGAACTTTTTAATTTCATTAGGCGGACCAGTTACATTTAAAAATGCTAAGAAGCCGAAAGAGGTTGCTACGGAGATTTCATTAGAGAAATTGTTAATAGAGACGGATTGTCCGTATTTAACGCCGCATCCATTTCGAGGGAAACGAAATGAACCGAGTTATGTAAAACTCGTAGCAGAAGAAATTGCGAATTTAAAAGGAATTTCTTATGAGGAAGTAGCAGAAGTGACAACCAAAAATGCAAAAGTTTTATTTGGTATTGAATAAAAAAGAATGGGGAAACCTGTTCTTTTTTGTTTTGAGAAAACACTAGTAGAAGTGATGAAGAAAATAAATGTGAATGATGAAGTGTTACAATAAGGAGAGAGAACAAAGATTTTTCTATTCTATTTTTTAAAATATAAGAATGGGGAAAATAATAATGGAAAAGTCGTCATTTTTTTGTTTTACTAAGTAGAGACGAAACGAGTGTGGAGGCAAGCATGAAAATAAAAGAGATTATCGTTGTAGAAGGTAAAGATGATACAGTTGCGATTAAGCGTGCTGTTGATGCGGATACAATTGAAACGAACGGTTCAGCAATCGGTGATCATGTTATTGAGCAAGTTAAATTAGCGCAGCAAAAAAGGGGCGTTATTATTTTCACAGATCCGGATTATCCTGGAGAGCGTATTCGAAAAATTATTTCTGACAAGGTTCCCGGCTGTAAGCATGCCTTTTTACCGAAGGAAGAAGCGCTTGCTAAAAGGAAAAAGGGTGTTGGGATCGAACATGCTTCTAATGAGTCGATTCGCCGTGCTCTAGAGAATATACATGAAGAAATGGAAGCTTACACAAGTGAAATTAGCTGGAGTGATTTAGTCGATGCAGGCTTAGTGGGCGGAGAAATGGCAAAGAGCCGCAGAGAAAGAATGGGTAAGCTATTAAAGATTGGTTATACAAATGCAAAACAGTTACATAAACGATTACAGATGTTTCAAGTTTCAAAGGAATCATTTGGAGAAGCTTATAAGCAAGTAATACAGGAGGAAAAAAAATGAAGGATATCGCAACGCCAAATCGTACTAAAGACATTGTTGAAAAGTATGGATTTTCATTCAAAAAAAGTTTAGGGCAAAACTTTTTAATTGATACAAATGTATTAAATCGTATTGTCGATCATGCAGAAATTGATTCAGAAAGTGGTGCAATTGAAATTGGACCAGGTATTGGTGCATTAACAGAGCAATTAGCGAAGCGTGCTAAAAAAGTAGTGGCTTTTGAGATTGATCAAAGACTATTACCAATTTTAGATGAGACGTTAGCGCCATATGGTAACGTTACAGTTATTAATAAAGACGTACTAAAAGCGGATGTACATGAAGTATTTAATGAGCAATTTGAAGAAGGGCAAGATGTAATGGTAGTAGCTAACTTACCATACTATATAACAACGCCAATTTTATTTAAATTGCTTGAAGAAAAGTTACCAGTTCGTGGGTTTGTTGTTATGATGCAAAAAGAAGTTGGAGATCGTTTAGCTGCTAAACCTGGAACGAAAGAGTATGGTTCTTTATCGATTGCCATTCAGTATTATACAGAAGTTGAAACAGTTATGACTGTACCGCGTACAGTGTTTGTACCACAGCCAAATGTTGATTCTGCAATTATTCGCCTTCTAAAGCGCCCTAAACCGGTTGTAGAGGTGAAGGATGAAACGTTCTTCTTTGAAGTAGTACGAGCAAGTTTCGCACAGCGCCGTAAAACTTTAATGAATAATTTATCAAATAATTTAAATGGTTTCCCGAAAGATAAGGAGTTATTGGATCAAATTTTAACAGAAGTAGGAATTGATCCAAAGCGAAGAGGCGAAACGCTATCTATTGAAGAGTTTGCAACATTAAGTAATGCATTAGTTATTCATAAATTATCATAAGAATATGCAAGGGACAGTTCAACTTGAACTGTCCCTTTTGTCACCTTTCGCCCTCTAAATTCATATTTTAAAAACAGGTAAGATTGCCTAATGAGTTTGGAGGTAGGAGAATGGCTTTACATGTTGGAGAATTAGTGGAACGATATTCTCATAAGAGGGATATTCTTTTTCGTATTATAGAAATAAAAGGCGAGATAGCTATATTGTTTGGAGAGGAAATTAGACTGGTGGCGGATGCGCCACTTGAAGATTTAATTAGTATAGATCAACGAGAACATAAAAAAAGGGTGAAGCGTGAGAAAGAAACAATGGAGCGCACGTATCGTTTGTTTCAACAAGATTATGTATTAATGAAACAAAGGCATGAACATACTTCAACTGGTGGATACACAAGTGAGGTGAATTATTTTCAAATGCCGGGACGTGTATTGCATATAGATGGAGACCCTTTATATTTGCGCAAGTGTTTAGACTTATATAATAAAATTGGCGTTCCTGTACAAGGTATTCATTGTAAAGAAACGGAGATGCATGAAAAAGTAGTAGATTTAATAGATCACTTTCGCCCAGACATTCTCGTTATTACAGGGCATGATGCATATACAAAATCAAAAGGAGTGAAGGGAGATTTAGCAGCATATAGGCATTCAAGGCATTTTGTACAGGCTGTTCGAGAAGTGCGAAAAAAATATCCATCATTGGATCAACTTGTTATTTTTGCTGGGGCATGTCAATCTCACTTTGAGGCACTAATTCGTGCAGGGGCCAATTTCGCTAGTTCACCATCTAGAATTAATATTCATGCACTAGATCCTGTATATGTAGTTGGTAAAATTAGTTTTACTTCATTTATGGAGAGAGTCAATGTATGGGATGTCGTACGTAATACAATTACTGGTGAAAAGGGACTAGGCGGCATTGAAACGAGAGGGATTTTACGAACGGGATTACCTTTTCAACATTACGAAGAGTAAGCAGGATACATATGTATCTTGCTTTTTTGTATGGAAGGATTTAAATGAATTTGGATAAAAAGAGGCAAGAACGTACAGACTACGTAATGATACTTTTACAATATAGTATTTCTTCTATCTATTCAAACGCAGGATGATATTAGCTGTGAATCGCGGTTAATAATTAGGATAGATATATCGTGTTTTAAGTGTTCAATCTAAATTACAGCGAGGTGTAGCGAAGTATATGTCAAAACGTTTAGATGAAATTAAAAGCGAATTAGATCACCATCTTGGACAGCGACTTATGTTAAAAGCAAATAGTGGAAGAAGAAAAACTGTAGAGCAATCAGGTGTACTAGCAGAAACATACCGTTCTGTTTTTGTTGTACAATTGGATCAACAAGAAGATGCGTTGCAACGTGTATCTTATAGTTACGCAGATGTTTTAACAGAGACAGTAGAGTTAACATTTTATGGAGACCCTCATAGTGAGGTCATTTTATAATTCGCATATCATTACATATATTCCCATAAATGAAAAGCTATATTATTTTGCATACTAACTATACCGTAGCAAAATAAGGAGGGACTCTGCATTGAGTAGACGAAGAGGTGTCATGTCAAACCAATTTAAAGAAGAGCTAGCAAAAGAGCTTGGCTTTTATGATGTTGTTCAGAAAGAAGGATGGGGCGGAATTCGTGCGAAAGATGCTGGTAACATGGTGAAACGTGCTATAGAAATTGCAGAACAGCAATTAATGAAACGAAACCAGTAGTTGTAAGATACTTTCTATGCTACGGTGGCCGAGGAGACATTCCTCGGCTTTTTGTACTCTAAAAGGTGCCATCATTTTACATAAGTAGTTTCATTCTGAATGCTTTTCGTTATAATTAGGGAAGTGTCATCGTCTTACTATAAATTTATGGTAAAATAAACGATAAAAGATTGAGTACATAGAGTGGGTGAATAGATTGAAGCTACTAGTGAAAGCACCAGCAAAGATTAATCTGTCGTTAGATGTACTGGGAAAAAGACAAGACGGATATCATGAAGTGAAAATGATTATGACAACCATTGATTTAGCAGATCGTCTAGAACTAACGGAATTAGCAGAAGACCGTATTGAAATTTTATCCCATAATCGGTATGTCCCAGACGACCAACGGAATTTAGCTTATCAGGCAGCGAGATTATTAAAAGAGAAGTTTAATGTAAAAAAAGGTGTATCTATTACTATTGAAAAAACGATTCCAGTAGCAGCTGGATTAGCAGGTGGAAGTAGTGATGCAGCAGCGACATTACGTGGTCTTAATAAATTATGGAATTTAGGGCTTACAATTGATGAGTTAGCAGAGCTTGGCGCAGAAATTGGATCAGATGTGTCGTTCTGTGTATACGGCGGCACAGCAATTGCTACTGGAAGAGGAGAGAAAATTGAGCATATAAAGACTCCGCCTTCTTGTTGGGTTATTTTAGCGAAACCACATATAGGTGTATCTACTGCTGATGTGTATGGAAATTTAAAGTTAAATCGAGTTACACATCCAAATGTAGATAAAATGGTTGATGTCATAAATTCTGGGGATTATAAAGGGATTTGTGATACTGTTGGTAATGTTTTAGAAGATGTAACATTTGGAATGCATCCTGAAGTTGCCCGTATTAAATCACAGATGAAGCGATTCGGAGCGGATGCTGTATTGATGAGTGGAAGTGGTCCAACTGTATTTGGACTTGTACACCATGATTCGCGAATGCATCGCATTTATAACGGATTAAAAGGATTTTGTGAACAAGTCTATGCGGTACGTTTATTAGGAGAGCGAGAAACGCTTGAATAAAGACGTATAATACGTTATGATTTGTTTAGAATATTCGTGATTTGAGGTGAGAGTATGAAAATTAGAAGAAGTACAAGATTAGTCGATATGACTTATTACTTGCTACAAAACCCTCGTCGGCTAGTATCTCTCACTTTTTTTGCTGAAAGGTATCAATCGGCTAAGTCTTCCATTAGTGAAGATTTAGTTATTATTAAGCAAACGTTTGAACAACAAGGGGTCGGCACATTGCAAACGATACCAGGAGCAGCAGGAGGAGTGAAATATATACCGTATATAAGTGAAGAAGAGGCAGATCTAATTATTGATGAGCTTTGTGGCTTATTTGAAAACCCAGATCGTATTTTGCCTGGCGGTTACTTATACATGACAGATTTATTGAGTAATCCTCGCCATATTAATGGCGCGGGTCGTTTGTTTGCTTCTGTTTTTGCTAGACAACCAATTGATGCAGTTATGACTGTAGCAACGAAGGGGATTCCACTTGCTTATGCAGTGGCAAATTACTTAGATGTACCAGTTGTAATTGCAAGGAAAGATAATAAGGTAACAGAAGGTCCGACTGTTAGTATTAACTATGTGTCGGGTTCCTCTAAACGAATTCAAACAATGACATTAGCAAAACGCAGCCTTCCAGAAGGATCGAATGTTTTAATTATTGATGACTTCATGAAAGCTGGCGGAACGATTCAAGGTATGATGAGTATGTTAGAAGAGTTCAAGGCTAATGTTGTTGGTATTGGTGTATTAGTAGAATCCACAGATATTGAAGAACGACTAATTAATAATTTTGTATCATTAATTCGTCTATCGGAAGTTGATGTGAAAGAAAAAACGATTCAAGTGGAAAAGGGGAATTATTCTCTTGCACCATTTGATGAAGGGCTTGTAGAGGCTGAATAAAGGATAGAGCAGATAGCTCTATCTTTTTTTATTTTATTTATAGATTATAAAATAGATGGACAAACTGCCTTTCGTACACTATTTTTAAAGAGTAAAATAAATAATAAAAGGGTGAAAAGTATGAAAGTTGTTCAAACAAGCAAGGCACCACAAGCAATTGGACCTTATTCGCAGGGGATTATTGTAAATAATATGTTCTATAGCTCAGGACAAATTCCATTAACGGCAAATGGGGAGCTTGTAACAGGAGATGTAACAGTACAAACAGAACAAGTATTTCAAAATTTACAAGCGGTATTAGAGGAAGCAGGTGCTTCATTTGATACAGTCGTAAAAACAACAGTATTTTTAAAGGACATGGATGATTTTAGTGCTGTGAATGAAGTATATAGCTCTTATTTCTCTACTCATAAACCAGCTCGATCTTGTGTACAAGTAGCAAAATTACCGAAAGATGTTTCCGTTGAAATTGAAGTAATCGCCCTAGTTAAGTAACCTTTTGTAAGCGATAACCTCTACTAATCTCTATATTCAACTACATTAAAAATTTTTATCTTAAAAATTTTTAAAAAATTAAAGGGAAAATAGAAAATTTGTGGAATTTATACAAATATATCGCTTATTTAGAAAAGGGTGGTGAACACAAGATGGAAGTGACTGACGTAAGATTACGCCGCGTAAACACAGAAGGCCGCATGAGAGCAATTGCCTCTATTACTTTGGACCATGAATTTGTTGTTCATGATATTCGTGTAATTGATGGTAATAATGGATTGTTTGTAGCAATGCCAAGTAAACGTACTCCAGATGGAGAGTTCCGTGACATTGCACATCCGATTAATTCTGGTACACGCTCTAAAATTCAAGATGCGGTTTTAACAGAGTATCATCGTTTAGGCGAGTTAGAAGAGGTTGAGTTTGAAGAAGCAGGTGCTTCGTAAAATTCGAATGAAAAGGGCTTTGATAAAAAGTCTTATAATTTTGTAGCAAACTCCTGTAAGCATTTACAGGAGTTTGTTTTTTTTTTTGCTTTATATTCGGAAATTTCATAATCCATTAACATAAAAAGAAGAAACTACTAATTTTTTCAAAATCATTTTAAATAGTATAGCTTATTTCTTAAAAAAGATACTAAAGAGTAAAACATCTTATAAGAATTATGGTAAAATTTAATAGTTAAAATGTGTTTCTTGAAATATATGATGATTTAGGATAATATCTTTAATGGATAAATAGGTTGCGATGGAGGGTCTATATGTCAAACAGATTTGCAGTGATTCTAGCTGCAGGTAAAGGCACACGTATGAAGTCTAAGCTATACAAAGTGCTGCATCCTGTATGTGGAAAACCTATGGTACAACACGTAGTCGATCAAGTATCTCAATTAGGATTGCAGAAACTTGTAACGGTTGTTGGACATGGTGCTGAAATGGTACAAGAACAGCTAGGGAACGTAAGTGAGTTTGCATTACAAGCAGAACAACTTGGTACAGCACATGCTGTAGATCAAGCTGCAAGTGTACTTGCAAATGAAGAAGGAACAACTTTAGTTATTTGTGGTGATACGCCGCTAATAACTGCTGAAACGATGGAAGCATTACTTCAGCAACATAAAGAAGCAGGAGCAATGGCTACGGTGCTAACAGCGTACATAGAAGAACCTGCTGGATATGGCCGTATTGTTCGTAATGAGAATGGTCATGTTGAAAAGATTGTTGAGCATAAAGATGCAAATGAGAAAGAATTAGCTATTAAAGAAATCAATACAGGTACGTATTGTTTTGATAATAAGGCTTTATTTGCTTCACTTTCTAAAGTTTCAAATGATAACGTGCAAGGTGAATATTACCTTCCAGATGTTATTGAGATTTTAAAAAATGAAGGTCATATCGTATCAGCTTATCAAACAGAGCAGTTCGATGAAACGTTAGGTGTTAACGACAGAGTCGCTCTATCGCAAGCGGAAATTATTATGAAAAACCGTATCAACCGAAAGAACATGGTAAATGGTGTTACAATTATTGATCCAAGTAACACTTATATTTCTGCTGATGCAATTATCGGTAGTGATACAGTTCTTCATCCAGGAACAATTATTGAGGGGAACACTGTAATTGGTTCTGATTGTGAAATTGGACCGCATACAGTAATTCGTGATAGTGAAATTGGAGATCGTACGACAATTCGTCAATCTACTGTACATGATAGTAAACTTGGTACAGAAGTATCGGTTGGTCCATTTGCACATATTCGCCCAGATTCAGTTATTGGAGATGAAGTACGCGTTGGAAACTTCGTGGAAATCAAAAAGACTGTCTTTGGTAATAGAAGTAAAGCTTCACACTTGAGTTATATCGGGGATGCACAAGTTGGAGAAGACGTGAATCTTGGTTGTGGTTCAATTACGGTGAACTATGACGGTAAGAATAAATTCAAAACTGTGATTGGTAATGGGGTATTTATTGGATGTAATTCAAACCTTGTTGCTCCAGTAACAGTTGAAGATGGTGCTTATGTGGCAGCAGGCTCTACAATTACAGAGAATGTTCCATCAAAAGCATTATCGGTAGCACGTGCACGTCAAGTTAACAAAGAAGACTATGTTGATCAATTGCTGAATAAGAAAAAATCATAATGTGGAGGGTTAATCTAGATGTCGACTCAATATCTAAATTCTAATTTGAAAGTATTCTCTTTAAACTCTAATAAGGAACTTGCTGAGCAGATTGCAAAGCATATTGGAGTAGGGCTAGGAAAATGTTCTGTTGATCGTTTTAGTGATGGAGAAGTTCAAATTAACATTGAAGAAAGTATCCGTGGTTGCGATGTATTCATTATTCAATCTACAAGCTTCCCAGTAAACGAACATATCATGGAATTACTTATTATGATCGATGCATTAAAACGTGCATCTGCGAAAACAATTAATATTGTTATTCCTTACTATGGTTATGCGCGTCAAGACCGTAAAGCGCGTTCTCGTGAACCAATTACATCGAAACTTGTAGCAAACTTGCTTGAAACAGCAGGTGCAACTCGTGTAATCACTCTAGATTTACATGCTCCACAAATTCAAGGGTTCTTTGATATCCCAATCGACCACTTAATGGGTGTACCGATTCTGTCTGATTACTTTGAAACAAAAGGTCTTAAAGATATCGTAATCGTGTCTCCTGATCATGGTGGTGTAACTCGTGCAAGAAAAATGGCGGATCGTCTAAAAGCGCCAATCGCTATTATTGATAAGCGTCGTCCTCGCCCGAACGTATCAGAGGTAATGAACATTATCGGTAATATTGAAGGCAAAACAGCAATTTTAATTGATGACATCATTGATACAGCTGGTACAATTACATTAGCAGCAAACGCTCTTGTTGAGAACGGCGCTTCTGAAGTATATGCTTGCTGTACACACCCAGTATTATCTGGCCCAGCAATTGAGCGTATTCAAAATTCAAATATTAAAGAGTTAGTTGTAACGAACTCTATCGTATTACCGGAAGAGAAGAAAATCGACAAAGTACATGAACTTTCAGTTGCTCCATTAATCGGAGAAGCAATCATTCGTGTATACGAAGAAGAATCTGTGAGTGTATTATTCAATTAATTGGATAGAATGAGACGTAACCAAAATTGGTTACGTCTTTTCGTATCGAAAAAAGAAAGTAGTGGTACAAGAATGAAATTGATAGTAGGACTTGGGAACCCAGGTAGAGAATATGAATTAACAAGGCATAATATTGGATTTATGGCCATTGATGAACTTGCGAAGCGTTGGAACATTTCTTTGAATGAACAAAAATTTAAAGGTGTATTTGGTGCAGGGTTTGTTAATGGAGAAAAGGTAATCTTATTAAAGCCGCTAACATACATGAATTTATCTGGGGAAAGTATTCGTCCACTCATGGATTATTATAAAATTGATGTTGAGGACTTCGTTGTTATGTACGACGATTTAGATATTCCTGTAGGTAAATTACGTCTTCGCATGAAAGGTAGTGCTGGTGGACATAATGGTGTAAAGTCAACGATTTCGCACCTAGGAACACAAGAATTTCAACGTATCCGTATGGGAATTGATCGCCCCAAAAATGGAATGAAGGTAGTCGATTATGTATTGGGACGCTTTACATCTGAAGAGACTCCGGATGTTAACTATTCTATTGAAAAAGCAGCGGATGCATGTGAAGAGTGGCTAAATAAGCCTTTTCTCCAAATCATGAATACTTTCAATAGTTAAAAATGAGATTGGGAATATTTATCTTTTGTTTTACCCATACTAGTAGTAATTGAATTTTTAGGAGGCTAGTATGGAAGGGTATTATTATTGCAGACATTGCGGAGGTAATGTAGGCTCCATTAACGCAGAAAAAGTATATAGCGACGTTTTATTTCAACTAACAGAGCAAGAAGTAGTAGAGATGATTCATTTTCATGAAAATGGAAATATATATATAAAAACGATTTGTGAATCGTGTCAAGAAACGCTCGCATCTTATCCTGAGTATTATGAATATGAAAAATTTCTGCAATAAAATGTTGTCGCTTTGGCGTGTCCAAAGCATTTTTCTGTTTTCCTTTTCCAAAATATTTGCATAAAATAGAATGACTTGCTCTTTATGTTGAGAGGAGTTTTAAAAATGATAGGTTTATTAGAGCAATTTTATAAAAATGAAGAGATACAATCGGTTATTAATGGATTAGAAGATGGGTTAAAGGAACAACTTATATCAGGGATGGCAACATCTTCTCGTTCATTATTAATGGCGGCTTTATATAAAAAAACAAAAAAATCACAATTAATCGTGACACATAACTTATACCAAGCACAAAAAGTACATGAAGATTTAGTGGCGTTACTTGGTGAAAAAGATGTGTGGCTATATCCAGTGAATGAACTGATAGCATCGGAAATTGGGGTTGCAAGTCCGGAATTGAAGGCGCAACGTATAGAAGTGTTAAATCGCTTGGCTGCGGGAGAGAATGGAATCATTGTAGCGCCAGTGGCAGGATTGCGTAGATTTTTACCAATAAAGGAATTGTGGAAGCAAAAGCAAATTGAAATCAATCTAGGGCAAGAGATTGATTTAGATGCGCTCTTGTACACTTTACATCATATTGGCTATGAGCGTAAGTCGATGGTAGAAGCCCCAGGGGAGTTCAGTTTGCGCGGGGGAATATTAGACATTTATCCTTTAACTGAAGAACTACCATTTCGTATTGAATTTTTCGATACAGAAGTCGATTCTATTCGATTATTTGATGTCGATGAACAGCGCTCTCAAGGTAAAAAAGAAAGCGTTAGGTTTGGTCCGGCAACAGAATTTTTATTTTCACAGGAAGAATTAAAATCAGGAATTCAGCATCTTGAAGAAGGTCTGACTAAGACGATGCAAAAACTTTCTGATGATAAATTAAAGACTACAGTGCTTGAGACGGTAAGCCATGAAATTGAGATGTTGAAAAACGGGCAAAGTATAGAACAGATGTTTAAATACTTATCTATTTTCTATAAAGAACCTGCTAGTCTGATAGATTATTTACCAGAAGACGGTGTTGTAATTTTAGATGAGATTTCCCGTATTCAAGAAACAGCATCACATCTTGAAACAGAAGAGGCGGAATGGTATATATCACTTCTCGGTGAAGGAACGATTATTCAAGATTTATCTTTCTCTCACGCATTCGAGGGATTTCTTCATCATAAAAAAAGAAGTTTTGTATATTTAACGTTATTCTTACGTCATATCACACACACACATCCACAAAATATTGTGAATGTAACATGTAAAACAATGCAAGATTTCCATGGGCAGATGAATTTGTTAAAAACAGAAATTGATAGATGGAATGAAGGGCATTTTACGACTGTTGTACTTGGAACAGATGATGAACGTGTGAAAAAATTACAACATATTTTAAGTGATTATGATATTGAGGCAGATATTGTAGAAGGCACAGATATCTTATTACCTGGAAGGTTACAAATTGCTGTAGGTGATTTACATGCAGGGTTTGAAATGCCGATGCAAAAGTTTGTTGTCATTACTGAAAAGGAACTTTTCCATAAGAAAGTTAAAAAATCACAACGTAAACAAAAGTTATCGAATGCTGAACGTATTAAAAGTTATTCGGAATTAAAAGTTGGGGATTATGTAGTTCACGTAAATCATGGTATAGGTAAATTTTTAGGTATTGAGACATTAGAGATTAATGGTGTTCATAAAGATTATTTAAATATTAAATATCAAGGTAATGATAAGCTATACGTTCCAATTGAACAAATTGATCAAGTCCAAAAATATGTAGGGTCTGAAGGTAAGGATCCGAAAGTTTATAAATTAGGCGGAAATGATTGGAAAAAGGTTAAAACGAAAGTTGAAAAATCTGTACAAGACATTGCGGATGACCTAATTAAACTATATGCTGAGCGCGAAGCTTCAAAAGGCTATGCATATACGCCAGATACGGCAGAACAACAAGAGTTCGAATCATCTTTCCCATATCAAGAGACAGAGGATCAGTTACGTTCTATTGACGAAATTAAAAAAGATATGGAACGGGGACGCCCGATGGATAGGCTCCTTTGTGGTGATGTAGGGTATGGAAAGACTGAAGTGGCTATTCGTGCGGCATTTAAAGCAATTATGGATGAAAAACAAGTTGCAATTTTAGTACCGACAACGATTCTTGCGCAGCAACACTATGAAACAATTCGAGAGCGTTTTCAAGATTATCCAATCAATATAGGATTATTAAGTAGATTCCGTACGAGAAAACAACAAAATGAAACGATTAAGGGCTTAAAGGATGGCACAATAGATATTGTAATCGGAACACATCGTATTTTATCTAAAGATGTTACTTATAAAGATTTAGGGCTTCTTATTATTGATGAAGAACAAAGATTTGGCGTGACGCATAAAGAAAAAATTAAACAATTGAAGGCGAATGTTGACGTATTAACATTAACGGCAACTCCGATTCCACGGACGCTTCATATGTCTATGCTTGGTGTGCGCGACTTATCTGTTATTGAGACACCACCAGAAAATCGTTTCCCAGTCCAAACGTATGTAGTAGAGTATAATCCAGCATTAATGCGAGAGGCGATAGAGCGAGAGCTTGCAAGAGGCGGTCAAATTTACTTCCTATATAACCGTGTAGAGGATATTGAAAGAAAAGCAGATGAAATTTCGATGTTAGTTCCAGATGCTCGCGTAACGTACGCACATGGGAAAATGAACGAAAGTGAATTAGAGTCTGTTATGCTATCATTTTTAGAAGGGCAGCATGATGTTCTTGTAAGTACAACAATTATAGAGACGGGTGTAGATATTCCGAATGTAAATACGTTAATTGTATTCGATGCAGATCGTATGGGATTATCACAGTTGTATCAGCTTCGTGGGCGTGTTGGACGTTCTAATCGTGTTGCGTATGCATACTTTGCTTATAAACGTGACAAAGTGCTCTCAGAGGTTGCAGAGAAGCGTCTGCAAGCAATTAAAGAGTTCACGGAACTTGGATCTGGTTTCAAAATTGCGATGAGAGATTTATCTATTCGTGGAGCAGGTAATTTGTTAGGGGCAGAACAGCATGGATTTATTGATTCTGTCGGATTTGATCTATATTCTCAAATGTTAAAAGATGCAATTGAACAGCGTAGAGGAACAGATGGGGCTGAAAATACAGTTAATGTTGAAATTGACTTAGAGGTAGATGCATACTTACCAGATGCTTATATTTCAGATAGTAAGCAAAAAATTATGATGTATAAACAATTTAGAGGTGTTTCTACAATTGAGGATATTGAAGAACTGCAGGAAGAAATGATCGATAGATTCGGTGATTATCCACAAGAAGTTGGTTATTTATTACAAATTGCAAATATTAAAGTGTTGGCAATGAAAGAACAAATTGAGTTAATCAAGCAAAATAAATTTGAAGTAACATTCCTGTTTTCGGAACAAGCAAGCCAAAATATTGATGGTGGAAAATTATTCATGCTCGGAAATAGTTTTGGGCGTATGATCGGTCTAGGAATGGAAGGATCACAATTGAAAATTGTTATGAAAACAAATGGCTTAGAGACATCGAAGTGGTTAACAATTGCTGAAAATTTATTAAAAGGCTTACCAGATGTGAAAAAAGAAGTAATAAATGCCTAAAATAAGATAAAAAAATACAATTCGGCGTGCATAGAAGAACTAATGTGTAAAATACTATGTCTAACAGTTGGTGATTTTTACATGAACAGGTAAATTCACCACTTTGATCATCAGTAGAAAGTGAGGCAGCATTAGAATGAAAGCAACTGGAATCGTACGTCGAATTGATGATTTAGGCAGGGTAGTAATCCCGAAGGAAATTCGTAGAACTTTACGTATTCGAGAAGGAGACCCACTAGAAATATTTGTTGATCGCGATGGAGAAGTAATTTTAAAGAAGTATTCTCCAATTAGTGAACTAGGTGATTTTGCAAAAGAATATGCTGAGGCTTTATATGACAGCTTAGGACATAATGTGCTTGTGTGTGATCGAGATTCTATCATCGCAGTATCAGGCGTATCGAAAAAAGAATACTTAAATAAAAGTGTTGGCGATCTAATCGAAAAAACGATGGAAGAACGAAAGTCTGTTATTATGACGGACGAAAGTGATATTTCTATTATCGATGGTGTAACAGAAAAGGTTCATTCTTATACAGTTGGACCGATTGTTGCAAATGGAGACCCAATTGGAGCCGTCATTATTTTTTCAAAAGAAGCTATTATAAGCGAAATCGAGCATAAAGCGGTTAATACTGCTGCCAGTTTCTTAGCGAAACAAATGGAACAGTAAGGGTATATAGATTTTAGAAGTAGTAATCTTTCCTAATTATGATCTTTCTTTTTGAGAAATCAATTATTTGGAGATACATGTATATTGAATGAAGGTAGCACTTTGCTACCTTTTTTCGTTGAATATTTTTAACGCGTAGGGACCTATTATTACCCGTGGTGGTAAGAGAGTTTGTGCTTTTCTTTATGATATAATACGAGAGGTGAGAATAGAAAAAGGAGTTTTCTTGTATGGAAGCGAAGAAGTATCAAGCCTTTTGGCGTGGGGCTATTATATTAACGATTGCAAGTTTTGTTACAAAGGTATTAAGCGCCTTTTACCGTATTCCATATCAAAATATAGCGGGGGATATTGGTTTTTATATTTACCAACAAATTTACCCGTTTTATGGATTTTGTTTAATTTTAGCTACTTATGGGTTTCCTGTTATCATTTCAAAAATGGTTGCAGAACGACTAGAGCGGGGAAAACAAAAAGAAGCAGAAGAAATTATTTGTGTATCTTTTTGGTTTTTATTAGGAATTGGTTTTATAGGCTTCTTTACATTGTTTTTTGGGGCCGAAACAATTGCGATAGCTATGGGTGATATGCACTTAGATAAGTTACTACGTGTTATTTCATTTTCATTCTTATTGATGCCATTTTTGTCTGTAGCAAGAGGTTATTTTCAAGGGTTCAATAATATGATGCCAACGGCTGTTTCGCAAGTAATAGAACAAACAATTCGGGTTTCCATTATTGTATTTTTATCGCTATTCCTAATTGCTCACGGATTTGATTTATATACAGTTGGTGCAGGGGCTATGTTAGGCTCAATTGCGGGTGGACTTATTGGGATTATTGTACTTATGTTGTATATGCGTCGAGATTTTCGTTCCATATTTTTTAAAAGTGTAGCGAGAATTAAGGGTAAAAGGAGGATAATTAAAATCCTTTTTTGGCAGGGATTAGCGATTTGTGTTAGTAATTTAGTGCTTATTTTTATACAGATGGCTGATTCAATGTCCTTGTACACCTTACTTATTGGTGCGGGAGAACAGGCTGAAAGTGCAAAAGTATTAAAGGGTGTTTATGATAGAAGTATTCCGCTAATGCAATTAGGTACTGTTGTGACGACTTCTTTCTCGTTATCACTTATTCCAATTATTACAGCGGCGAAGGAAAGAGGAGATCTTCCCTTTATTCAAGAAAAGGTAAAGTTAGCGATGAAAATAACATTTGTTATTGGATTTGCAGCAGCTATTGGGCTAACTTGTATTATTCAACCTACGAATATTATGTTGTTTGAAAATAGTGATGGATCAGATGTTTTATCTATTTTATCTTTATCTATTTTATTTAGTTCATTGTCGATTACGACGGCTTCTATTTTACAAGGGCTGGGACAAACATTTAAGCCAGCATTATTTGTTGTATTTGGAGGTTGCTTAAAGTTAGCGTTAAACTATATATTCATGCCTTATTTTGGTGTGAAAGGGGCAGCTTTTGCGACTTTATGTGCGTTAATTATAATTTCTGGACTAAATAGTTTGTTGCTTATGAGAGCTGTATCAGGGTCACTTATTAATAAGCGAAATATGTTAGGGATAGTAATTAGTGGTATCTGTATGGGGTTTGTATTAATGATGTTCACGCGTGTGTTGCAGATGTCTGGATTAGTAATTGATACGGAACATAGAGCGAGTGCGACGATTGAATCTTTGTTAGGTGTAGCCATCGGCGGATTGACATATATGTTTTTTATTTTAAAATTACGTGTATTTACAAAAAAAGAATTAGGAACCGTTATGAAACAAGAGAAAAAAGAAGGTTCATTGAAGAAGAGTGGATAGAGGTGACAGGTTGTGAGTGGAATCATTACTATTTTAGGTTTAGGTGCTGGCGAATTAGATCAGCTAACGATGGGTGTATATCGAAAAATAAAAGAAGCAGACCATCTGTTTGTTAGAACGAAGGAACATCCAGTTATAGAAGAATTGGAGAAAGAAGGCATACAATATACGGCTTTTGATGCTGTATATGAAGCACATGATACGTTTGAAATTGTATATGAAACAATTGCGAATAAATTGCTAGAGCAAGCTGAGGATACAGACGTTATCTATGCTGTTCCGGGGCATCCACTTGTAGCAGAAAGAACAGTTCAGCTACTGTTGGAAAAAGGTAAAGTTTCAAATATTGAAGTGCGAATTGAGGGTGGGCAAAGTTTCCTTGATCCTATGTTTGCAAGCCTAAAAATTGATCCGATTGAAGGATTCCAATTACTTGACGCTACATCATTTGAAAGAGGGCAATTAGAATTACGTCAACATTTAATCTTTTGCCAAGTATATGATGCATTCGTTGCATCTGATGTGAAATTAACATTAATGGAGATGTTGCCAGATGATTATGAAGTGTATATCGTAACAGCTGCAGGAACTTCATTTGAACAAGTAAAGAAGGTACCGTTGTACATGCTGGATCATGAAACGGAATTGAATAATTTAACGAGTGTGTATGTGCCGCCAGTTCAGGAGCGTGCGTCCTTGTATCAACAGTTTGATGTCCTTAGAGAAATTATTGCAGACCTTCGTGGTCCAAATGGTTGTCCGTGGGATAAAAAGCAAACACATCAATCATTAAAGAAATATTTAATTGAGGAAGCTTATGAAGTGTTGGAAGCAATTGATGAAGAGGATGATGATCACTTAGTAGAAGAATTAGGTGATATATTATTACAAGTTATGCTTCATGCTCAAATCGGAGAAGATGAAGGTTGGTTCTCTATAGATGATATCATTCGAACTCTATCTGAGAAAATGGTTCGTCGCCATCCGCATGTATTTGGAAATACGGATGTAAGCAATGCTGATGAAGTGATCGCAAATTGGGAAGAAATTAAAAAACAAGAAAAAGGATTTGTGAAAGAATCTGTTTTAAATGGCGTTCCAAAAAGTTTGCCGCAGTTACTACGCGCCTATGAAATTCAGAAGAAAGCTGGTAAGGTTGGATTTGATTGGGTTGATGTGCAACCGATGATAGAAAAAGCTTTGGAAGAATGGCAAGAGTTCCAACAAGAAGTTACAAACATGGATGAGGAAAAGATGCTAGGTGAATTTGGTGATTTACTATTTGCATTTGTTAATATAGCCCGTCATTACAAAATAGATCCAGAAGAGGCGTTGCGTTCAACTAATGAGAAATTTACTGATCGTTTTTTATACATGGAGGCAAAAGTAGCTGAAATGAATAAAGAGATGAAAGATTTATCATTAGAACAGTTAGATGTTTTATGGGAAGAAGCGAAACAAACAGAGCGTTAATAGGGGGATTTAATATGCGTCTAGATAAGTTTTTAAAAGTGTCACGCTTAATAAAAAGAAGAACATTAGCGAAAGAAGTAGCTGATCAAGGAAGAATATCTATTAATGGTCAAGTGGCAAAAGCGAGTTCTGATGTGAAAGTAGCTGATGAATTAACAATTCGTTTTGGTCAAAAAATAGTGACTGTAAAAATAAATGAATTGAAAGAAACAACTAAAAAAGAAGATGCTGCAAATATGTATAGCTTAGTTCGCGAAGAAAAAGTAAAAGCGGAAGAAGGCTTGTTCTAAAATCGTGTATCCCCTCATACATTACTATTAGCTAGTAAAAACCTATGGGGGGATTTACGTGAATAATGGTTACTCACCTACGTCTTCTAATCAACAAAATGTTTCTGTAGAGCATGATATTATTATGCGTGGCAGGCGTGTAATTGATATTACTGGTGTGAAGCAAGTGGAGAGTTTTGATAGCGAGGAGTTTTTACTCGAAACCGTAATGGGTTTTTTAACGATTCGTGGTCAAAATTTACAAATGAAAAATTTAGATGTGGAAAAAGGCATTGTGTCGATTAAAGGGAAAGTTCATGAGATGCTGTATATTGATGAAAATCAAGGAGAAAAAACTAAAGGTTTCTTTAGTAAGTTGTTTAAATGAGCTTAACAATTCAGTTGTATACAATGCTTTCAATGATTGGAATGGGTGCTTGGATTGGAGCATCTTTAGATACATATCAACGGTTTTTAAAGCGTCAAGAGCGTAAACGTTGGCTTGTATTTATACATGATATATTATTTTGGATTGTCCAAGCATTATTCGTCTTTTATGTATTGCTTCTCGTAAATGAAGCTGAACTACGTATATATGTGTTTTTGGCATTATTATGTGGTTTTGCGGCATATCAAAGCTTACTGAAAGCACTATACATGAAGCTGTTAAATTTTCTCATCTATATTTTTATGCAAACAACATATTTTTTTGTTCGAATTATACAGCTACTCATGATAAAACCTGTTATTATTATAGCGCAGCTATTTATTGCATTTATATTATTCTTATTTCGTATACTGCTTTCAATTGGACATGTGTTATGGAAAATGGTGATTTGGATATTACTTTTCATATGGAAAGTTTTTTTCTGGCCTGTTCGATTTATTGCTTCGCTCATATGGAAACTTCTCCCTAATCGTGTTAAACTTTTTATAGTGAAACATATAGGGTTCCTGCAATATATAGCAAAATTGAAGGGGCATATCTTCCAACTATGGGAGCGTATAAAAAAGAAGTTAGGGGGACCTCGGAAATGAGGGAACTGAGACAAAGAACAATCGAAAAGCAGAGTCCAAATCCTGTTAAAGAGCATATAATACAAACGGATGAGAACAGGAAGCGACTTTATCGCCGTTTAGCGGTTTTTCTTGTCTTTACTTTTACAATTATTGCGAGCATTAGTGTAACGTTTTATCAACAAAACAGTTCCATTAAAGCAAAAGAAGCAAAAGTTAAGGACATGAAAAAAGAACTGGATTCATTAACGAATAAAGAAAAAAGTCTAAAAGACGAAGTTCAAAAGTTAAATGATGAAGAGTATGTATTAAAGATTGCTAGAAGGGATTATTTCTTCTCTGGTAAAGGGGAGATAATTTTTCCTGTTTCTAAGTAGAGTATGTCTTATTGACACTATATTTTAGGATTATATATAATAAAGTAAAATTTGACTTTTTAACCACTAAGGAGGAGCATTTTTTTTATGTCAATCGAGGTAGGCAGCAAGTTACAGGGTAAAGTAACAGGTATTACAAATTTTGGGGCTTTTGTGGAGCTGCCAGAAGGCTTAACTGGTCTTGTTCATATTAGTGAAGTTGCTGATAACTATGTAAAAGATATTAACGATCACTTAAAAGTGGGCGACCAAGTAGAAGTAAAAGTTATTAATGTTGAAAAAGATGGAAAGATTGGTTTATCTATCAAAAAAGCGAAAGAACGTGAAAAAACAGAAGGAGATCGTCCACGCGGTGAATACCAACGCGGTGGTGATCAACAACGTTCTGGACGTCCACAACGTAATAATCGCTCTTTCAACAGAGATAATCGCGGTGGCGGTAACGACCGAGCTCCAAAAGAAACATTTGAGCAAAAGATGGCACGCTTTTTAAAGGATAGCGAAGATCGCTTAACTTCTTTAAAGCGTAACACAGAGTCTAAACGTGGTGGCCGTGGCGCACGTCGCGGATAATAAGGCCGTTTAGTTTTTAACATATAGAGAGGTACCCAGAGTGATGGCTCAGGGTGCTTTTTTATATGTTAAAATATATTTTTAAATTTTTTTTGAGATGTGTTGACTTTAAATAGTATCTGATGTAAGATACTAATTGTCCGTTAAATAAGACGACATGGCGGTGTAGCTCAGCTGGCTAGAGCGTACGGTTCATACCCGTGAGGTCGGGGGTTCGATCCCCTCCGCCGCTATATTTAATTTAACGGCCCGTTGGTCAAGTGGTTAAGACACCGCCCTTTCACGGCGGTAACACGGGTTCGAATCCCGTACGGGTCATCTAAAAAGATCATGCAAATTTGCATGATCTTTTTTTGTTGAATAAATTAAGATATACAACACTTCTACAAAATCACCCTATATTTTCTGAATATTTAATTAAAAAACCAAAAATAACTTACATACTGTGTATATCTGTAGAGTTATTTCGAATAAAAAGTCGAACGATTATAAAAGTGAAAACTGTTGTTTTGACAAAAATCCCAACAATCATCTTTTATAATGACAGTAATTAAACTATGCAGGTGGTGTTAAAAATATGCCTAAAGCAGGAAGGAATACTATGAATACAAGTGCATTGGCAATGAATGAGAGTCAGCTTGGAGGAATAAAGTGGACGAGTAAGTTGCGAATGAAATTTGAGCAAGTTTTCTTTAGATGGGGATTTATTATTGTTGTTATTGGTTTTCTTTTGGGACGAGCATATATATTAACAAATATTTTACCTTTTGCACTTCCGTTTTTTGCTGCTGTTTATGTTATGAAGCGGGATAAGATGCCGTTAGCATTTTTAGCTCTAATGGGAGGAGCTCTTTCAGTCTCGATAGATAATTTGTTTTTTACTTTTGCATCTATCTTTACTTTCTTCATTTATAATATCTTCTTTAGTAGATTTACACGTAAAACCGTTGGACTTGTTCCATTTCAAGTATTTATCTCCGCATTAACCGCACACTTAGTTGTTGTATACTTTGCACAACAAACTGTCACCATGTACGATTTACTCGTTAGTACCATTGAGGCTGGGCTTAGTTTCGTATTAACTATGATATTTTTACAAAGTGTCCCGCTTTTAGTGGAAAGGAAAGGAAAACAACAGGCATTAGAGACGGAAGAAATTGTTTGTTTGATTATATTACTAGCATCTGTTTTAACGGGTACAACAGATTGGTTTGTATATGATGCTTCTATTCAACATATTTTTACAAGGTATTTAGTACTAGTATTTGCATTTATTGCGGGTGCTGCTACAGGATCTACAGTGGGGGTCGTAACAGGATTGATATTAAGTTTAGCAAATGTGTCTAGTTTGTCTCAGCTTAGCCTTCTCGCTTTTTCTGGATTGCTTGGTGGGTTGTTAAAAGAAGGGAAGCGTTTAGGTGTTAGTTTAGGGTTATTAATAGGGACAAGCTTAATTACATTATATGTAGACAAGCAGACGAATATTGTAACAACTTTAATTGAGTCAGGTGTAGCGATTGCGATCTTCTTATTAACACCAAAGCTTGTTTTGGATCGTATTGCTAAATTTATGCCAGGTACACAAGAGCATTCGCAAGATCAACAACAATATTTAAGAAGGATGCGTGATGTTACAGCAAACAAAATCAATCAATTTGCAAATGTATTTGCTGCTTTATCTAATAGCTTTTCTGTATATGGGTATGTAGAGGAAGAAGATAAAGAGACAGAAGCAGATTTGTTTTTGAGTACAATTACTGCGAAAACATGTCAAACATGCTTTAAAAAGGATCAATGCTGGGTAGTGAATTTCGATAAAACGTACGATTATATGAAACAAATAATGAGTGAAACGGAAGAAGGAACCCTGCAACATAATCGTAAATTAGTTCGTGAGTGGGACAAGCATTGTGTGAGAGGGAAAAAAGTGACAGATTTAGTAGCGGGTGAATTAGATCATTTCTATGAGGGACAAAAATTACGAAAACAAATGAAGGAGAATCGTAGAATAGTTGCGGAGCAACTATTAGGTGTATCAAAGGTTATGGAGGATTTTGCTAAGGAGATACAACGAGAGCGTGAAAATCATCAAGTGCAGGAAGAGCAGATTATGCAAGCGTTCCGTGATTTTGGTGTCGAAGTAGAGCATGTTGATATTTATTGTTTAGATAGAGGAAGTATTGATATTGAAATGTTGATTCCAGTTGCATCTAATGAACATGGTGAATGTGAAAAGTTAGTTGCACCGATGCTTTCGGATATCCTTAAAGAAAATATTGTCGTTAAACATGAAGAAAAGTCTTCTTATCCGAATGGCCACAGTTTAATATCATTTGGTTCGGCGAAGACGTACTCTCTTGATACAGGATTGGCTACAGCTGCAAAAGGTGGTGGATTTGTTTCGGGTGACTCTTATGCGATGATGGATTTAAGTGTTGGTAAATATGCACTTGCGATTAGTGATGGTATGGGAAATGGGCAAAGAGCTCATATGGAAAGTAAGGAAACGGTGAAATTATTACAAAAAATACTCCAATCGGGTATTGATGAAGAAATAGCAATTAAGTCTATCAATTCAATTCTTTCTTTGAGAACGACGGAAGAGATGTTTACGACATTAGATTTAGCTATGGTAGATTTGCGAGATGCGAGTGCAAGGTTTTTAAAGATTGGATCAACACCGAGTTTTGTCAAACGCGCGAATAATATTTTGAAAATTGAAGCAAGTAACTTGCCGATGGGAATCATCGAGGATGTTGAAGTTGATGTGGTGGGTGAACAATTAAAAACGGGCGATATCCTTATTATGATGAGCGATGGGATTTTTGAGGGAGCACAGCATGTAGAGAATCATGAATTGTGGATGAAACGGAAAATTAAAGAATTGCAAACCGAAGACCCGCAAGAAATTGCTGATATCATTATGGAAGAAGTGATTCGCTCTTGTGATGGTTATATAAATGATGATATGACTATTGTAGTGGCAAAAGTGAAGAAAAATATGCCGAAGTGGGCTACGATTCCGATTGTAGGAATGCAGGCGCAGTAAAATGTAAGTGGAATGTTTATCTATAATTTGATTTTAAAAACCTAGGTGAATACCTAGGTTTTTTTGTGGGAAAAGGTAATGTTATTAATTTTGTGAATACACACGGAGGATGTAAAATAAAAATGTAATTTTTGTATATCTTTTTTTTGCACAATGTTTGTAAAAGTTGTACCATTATAAACAAGGTGACTAACGTTGCTGTTCTTGTTTAATGAAAGGTGATTGCGAAGTTGAAAGATACATTTGTTGAAAAAGTAGATGACTTTGTAAAGCAGCATGATGTATTAAAGAATGATTCAACGATTGTTGTGGGAGTTTCTGGTGGTCCTGACTCGTTAGCCCTTTTATATTATTTATTAGAAAAAAGAGCGGAAAAACAGTTGAAAATTGTAGTGGCTCATGTGGATCATATGTTTAGAGGTGAGGAATCTCATGAGGATTTACAGTTTGTGCAGGGCCTTTGTGAAGAACTAGGAATTATTTGTGAAACGATAAGGATTAATGTATCACAATATCAACAGCAATACGGGATGAATGCGCAGGTTGCTGCTAGAGAATGCAGATATGCATTTTTGGAAAGAATAATGAAGAAATATGATGCAAGATATGTTGCACTTGGACATCATGGAGATGATCAAGTAGAGACAATTTTAATGCGTCTTGTAAGAGGGAGTACTCCGAAAGGATATGCAGGAATTGCAGTGAAGCGTCCTTTTCATAATGGGTATTTAATTAGGCCGTTACTTGGGGTAACGAAGGAAGAAATTGTTGATTACTGTAATAAGCTAAATTTAATTCCGCGTATAGATCCGAGTAATAAAAAGGAATTATATACAAGGAATCGATTACGTAAATATGTCCTTCCTCACTTAAAAGAAGAAAATCCACAAATGCATGAGAAATTCCAAAAATTTAGCGTGCAAATGCAAGAGGATGAGGCTTATTTGCAGGAATTAGCTTTTGAGAAAATGAATAAAGTAATTACAAAAAAAAGTGATAAACAAATTAGCTTATCAATTCCTGCCTTTGAATCCATGTCTATGCCTTTACAAAGAAGAGGGATTCAACTAATATTAAACTATCTTTATGAATATAAGATTCCATCTTCTCTTTCTTCTATACATATTGACAAGGTGATTGAGTTTTTTAAGCGGACACAACCTTCAGGTTCACTTGATTTTCCAGGTGATTTGAAAATTGTTCGCACATACGAGGAGTGTAGCTTTAGATTTAAACAAGAAATTGCCTCTCCTTTTTTACAAGATTTATCAGTACCCGGGATCATTACAATATTGAACGGGGACGAATTTGTAACAGAGGTGAGCGAAGATATACCAAGTAACATGAATGAAACAGTATTTGTTGCTAAGTATAATGATATATCATATCCACTTCGTATTCGTTCTAGAGAAAATGGAGATCGCATGTCAATACAAGGTATGGATGGCACGAAAAAGATAAAAACTATTTTTATCGAAGCGAAAGTACCGAAAGAAAAAAGGGAAGAATGGCCGGTCGTTTGTGACGCAAGTGGGAACATTATTTGGGTACCCTTGTTGAAGCGATCTGCATTTGCAATTTCGAAAGAGATGGCAAAGAAGGATAAATATATGATTATTCACTACAAAAGCAAGGAGTCTTCCGGGAGGATAATGAAATGATGAATCAAGATATCGAAAAAGTATTAATTTCTGAAGAACAAATACAAGAAAAGGTGCGCGAACTAGGTGCAGTTATTGCAGAGGATTATAAAAACACAGTGCCTCTTGCAATTGGTGTATTAAAAGGCGCAATGCCATTCATGGCAGATTTATTAAAGAGAACAGATACATATCTTGAAATGGATTTTATGGCTGTATCTAGTTATGGTCACTCTACAGTTTCAACAGGCGAAGTGAAAATTTTAAAAGATCTTGATACTTCTGTAGAAGGTCGCGATATTTTAATCGTCGAAGATATTATTGATAGTGGTCTTACACTAAGCTACTTAGTAGACTTATTCAAATATCGTAAAGCGAAGTCTGTAAAAATTGTTACATTATTAGATAAGCCAACAGGCCGTAAGGTTGATCTGAAAGCGGATTATGTTGGATTTACTGTTCCACATGAATTTGTAGTAGGATATGGATTAGATTATAAAGAGCAGTACCGTAATCTTCCTTATGTAGGCGTATTAAAACCAAGCGTTTACTCAAATTAATTAAATACAGGCTTTACAATTGTATAGGAAAGTTTTTCTATGTTACGATTTACTATAGTGTTTATGCCGTGAGAGGAGGTTAGGAATGAATCGTATCTTCCGTAATACCATCTTTTATTTACTGATATTCTTAGTAGTAATTGGAATCGTGAGCTATTTTAATGGTTCGACACAAAAAACGACATCAGTTAGCTACGACAAATTCATTACTAAACTAGAAAGCGGTGAAGTGCGTAATGTGCAACTTCAACCGAAAAATGGTGTATTTGAGGTAAAAGGACAATTCAATAACTCTAGCCAAGGAGAACAATTTGTTACTTATGCACCAAATACTGAGGAATTACAAAAGAAAATCAATGATAAAGCGAAAGGTGCCGAAGTTAAGTATCAACCAGCAGAAGAAACAAGTGCTTGGGTAACATTCTTTACTTCAATCATTCCGTTTGTCATCATCTTCATTTTATTCTTCTTCTTATTAAACCAAGCTCAAGGCGGCGGTAGCCGTGTTATGAACTTCGGGAAAAGTAAGGCGAAGTTATATAATGATGAAAAGAAAAAAGTTCGTTTCAGAGATGTTGCTGGGGCGGATGAAGAGAAACAAGAACTTGTTGAGGTAGTTGAATTCTTAAAAGACCCTCGTAAGTTTTCTGAAGTTGGTGCCCGTATTCCGAAGGGTGTCCTATTAGTTGGACCTCCAGGTACAGGTAAAACTTTATTAGCACGTGCTGTTGCAGGTGAGGCTGGCGTTCCATTCTTCTCTATCAGTGGTTCTGACTTTGTAGAGATGTTTGTCGGTGTCGGTGCGTCACGCGTACGTGATTTATTTGAAAATGCAAAGAAAAATGCTCCTTGTATCATTTTCATTGATGAAATTGATGCAGTAGGTCGTCAACGTGGCGCAGGTCTTGGTGGTGGTCATGATGAGCGTGAGCAAACATTGAACCAGTTACTTGTTGAAATGGATGGATTCGGTGCAAACGAAGGTATTATTATCATTGCTGCGACAAACCGTCCAGATATTCTTGACCCAGCGTTATTACGTCCAGGTCGTTTTGACCGTCAAATTACAGTAGATCGTCCAGATGTAAATGGTCGTGAAGCTGTACTGAAAGTACATGCGCGTAATAAACCGCTTGATGAGCATATTAATTTAAGAGCAATTGCGACTCGTACACCAGGATTCTCTGGTGCGGATCTTGAAAACTTATTAAACGAAGCTGCTTTAGTAGCTGCACGTCGAGATAAGAAGAAAATTGATATGAGTGATATCGATGAAGCAACGGATCGTGTTATCGCAGGTCCAGCTAAGAAAAGTCGTGTTATCTCTGAAAAAGAACGTAATATCGTTGCTTTCCATGAAGCGGGCCATACTGTAATTGGTGTTGTTCTTGATGAAGCTGATGTCGTTCATAAAGTAACAATTGTCCCTCGTGGTCAAGCTGGTGGATATGCGGTAATGCTTCCGAAGGAAGATCGTTACTTCATGACAAAGCCAGAGTTACTTGATAAAATCACTGGTTTACTTGGTGGTCGAGTAGCTGAGGAGATTGTATTTGGTGAAGCAAGTACAGGTGCTCACAACGACTTCCAACGTGCGACTGGTATTGCAAGACGTATGGTTACGGAATTCGGTATGAGTGATAAGCTTGGACCGATGCAATTTGGTAGCTCACAAGGTGGTCAAGTATTCTTAGGAAGAGACTTCCATTCAGAACAAAACTACAGTGATGCAATCGCACATGAAATTGATGTGGAAATGCAAACAATTATTAAAGACTGTTATGCTCGTGCAAAACAAATTCTTACTGAAAAACGAGATAAGCTTGATATTATCGCGAAAACGTTACTTGAAGTAGAAACATTAGATGCAGAGCAAATTAATCATTTATATGATTATGGCAGATTACCTGAGCGTCCAACATCTTCAGATGATGTGAAAGTAAACATCAATATGAAGAAAGACGATGAAGATAAAGAAGATAAAGAAGATAAGTAAGAAATGAAGGAGTGACTATTGTCACTCCTTTTTTGTTTGTTAAGATTTTTATTAATTATTATTGAGAGTTTAGTGGATAAAGTAATTTAAGTAAAACTGGTATTAAAAATTGAAATAGAGAGCAATCTTTTTGTAAAATGATGAGGATAGGAAAGCTGATTATATAGGTATGTGTGATATGATGTTTTTATAAGTTTTATACATACTACACAAATATAGATTAAATAAGATAAGTGGTGAGAATATGATTTTTGTATTGGATGTAGGGAACACAAATGCTGTACTAGGCGTGTTTGAAGAGGGGGAACTTCGTCAGCATTGGCGCATGGAAACAGATCGTCATAAGACAGAAGATGAATATGGAATGCTTGTAAAACAGTTACTTGATCATGAGGGTCTTTCGTTTGAAGATGTGAAAGGTATTATTGTGTCTTCGGTCGTACCACCAATTATGTTCGCTTTAGAACGTATGTGTGAAAAATATTTTAAAATTAAACCGCTTGTAGTAGGGCCTGGAATAAAAACGGGGCTAAATATTAAATATGAAAATCCGCGTGAAGTAGGCGCAGACCGAATTGTAAATGCAGTAGCAGGAATCCACTTGTATGGAAGTCCGCTTATTATTGTTGATTTTGGTACGGCTACTACATATTGTTATATTAACGAAGAAAAGCATTATATGGGTGGAGTTATTACGCCAGGAATTATGATTTCAGCAGAGGCTTTATATAGTAGGGCGGCAAAACTTCCTCGTATTGAAATTACAAAACCGAGCAGTGTTGTTGGGAAGAATACAGTAAGTGCGATGCAATCAGGTATTCTTTATGGTTATGTAGGACAAGTGGAAGGTATTGTTAAGCGTATGAAAGAGGAAGCTAAACAAGAACCGAGAGTTATTGCAACAGGTGGATTGGCGAAATTAATTTCAGAAGAATCGAATGTAATTGATATTGTAGATCCATTTTTAACGTTAAAAGGCTTATATATGTTATATGAGCGTAATGCAAATTTACAGCATGAGAAAGGTGAATAAATACGTATGAAAGATTATTTAGTAAAAGCGTTAGCGTTTGATGGAGAAGTACGTGCGTATAGTGTACGTACAACAAATACAGTAAGTGAGGCACAAAGACGTCATGATACATGGAGGACAGCTTCGGCGGCACTTGGTCGTTCTTTAACTGCAGGTACAATGATGGGTGCGATGTTAAAAGGTGATCAAAAGTTAACGATCAAGGTAGAAGGTAATGGACCGATTGGCCCTATCTTAGTGGATGCTCATGCAAATGGAGATGTACGTGGCTATGTAACGAATCCACATGTTGATTTTGAAGGAACGGAACAAGGGAAATTACGTGTATATCAAGCGGTAGGTACAGAAGGGTTTGTAACAGTAATTAAAGATATTGGTATGCGTGAGCCGTTTATCGGTCAATCTCCAATCGTTTCGGGAGAACTAGGGGAAGATTTCACGTATTATTTCGCAGTTTCTGAGCAGACGCCTTCTTCTGTTGGTGTGGGTGTCCTTGTAAATGGAGATGACAGCGTATTAGCGGCGGGTGGATTTATCCTTCAAATTATGCCGGGCGCACAGGAAGAAACAATTTCATTTATTGAAGATCGTTTGCAAAAAATCCCGCCTGTATCAACATTGATCGAACAAGGTCTTTCTCCAGAAGAGCTACTATACGCAGTTCTTGGAGAAGATAAAGTAAAAGTATTGGAAACAATGGATGTTCAATTTAATTGTACTTGCTCACGTGAACGTATCGAGAGTGTGTTAATTAGTTTAGGTAAAACAGAGTTAGAGCAAATTCGTGAAGAAGAAGAAGAGACAGAAGTTCATTGTCATTTCTGTAATGAACGATACAAGTTCTCTAAAGAAGATATTACAAATTTAATTGAGAATTTGTAATACGGGGATTAACCCTCCAAAGAGATTGACAAACAGGGAATTTTCTGACAAAATCTAAATATAGATAAAACCAATAAAAATACTCGGTGTTAGGAGTGACAGGAATGCGAGTGGCACAATCAGTTTCAGAATTAATCGGGAAAACGCCGATCGTTAAGTTGAACCGCATCGTAGAATCAGATAGCGCAGATATATACTTAAAACTAGAGTTTATGAATCCGGGGAGCAGCGTTAAAGATCGTATTGCACTAGCTATGATTGAAGATGCTGAAAAAAAGGGATTGTTAAAAGAGGGCGATACAATCATTGAGCCAACAAGTGGTAACACAGGAATTGGTTTAGCGATGGTAGCGGCTGCTAAAGGATATAATGCAATTTTAGTAATGCCAGAAACAATGAGTATTGAGCGTCGTAATTTATTGCGTGCTTACGGTGCTGAATTAGTATTGACTCCAGGTCCTGAAGGAATGGGTGGAGCAATTCGTAAAGCAACTGAATTAGCAAAAGAGCATGGTTACTTTATACCGCAACAGTTCCAAAATCAATCAAATCCACAAATTCATCGTTTAACAACAGGTCCAGAAATTGTTGAACAAATGGGTGATCAATTAGATGCGTTTATTGCAGGTATTGGTACAGGTGGAACGATTACTGGTGCTGGTGAAGTGCTGAAGGAAGCATATGAAGGTATTAAAATTTATGCAGTAGAACCTGCAGATTCGCCAGTATTATCTGGTGGGAAACCGGGTCCGCATAAAATCCAAGGAATTGGGGCGGGATTTGTTCCAGAGACATTGGATGTAGAAGTATATGATGAAATTATTCAAGTGAAAACAGAGCAAGCATTTGAATATGCGAGAAGAGTGGCTAAAGAGGAAGGTATTTTAGTTGGTATCTCTTCAGGCGCAGTTATTTATGCAGCAACAGAAATTGCGAAAAAGTTAGGTAAAGGGAAAAAGGTACTTGTTATTATCCCAAGTAACGGCGAACGTTATTTAAGTACACCACTTTATCAATTTGAATCATAATTAAACGCGATTGAAAAAGCATCCTTGAAAAAGGATGCTTTTTCTTTTTGGATTGGAAATAGGAAAAGAGTGAATGACTAGAAAACTTCATGTAAAATAAGAGGTAGTATAATTAATTTATTTTCACTAGCCTTCGAGTATAATCAATCTCTATATAAATAACTTATGTAGTTTGAGCTGGTTCATCTAAGAGGGTGGGATAAAAGAAGACGGGGTGTTGATATGCAACGAAGAAAATCTTTAGCGCTTTCTATTCCATATCAGTTAGATTTCTTTAAGCAATATAAATTTCTTTCTCAGGGTAAATCACAACATATTTTGTTAGAAAGCGGCCGTGGCGGTCGTTATAACATTGTAGGGCTGAACCCGGTAGCGGTAATCCGAGGGAAGGATGAAACGTTACATATAAGTGAAAGTGGTAAGGAAACAATAAAACGAGGGAATCCATTAGATTTAATGCAAGAATATATGGAGCAATGGAAAACAGACTATAATCCAGAGTATCCGCCTTTTCAAGGTGGTGCAATTGGCTATTTCAGTTATGACTGTATCCGTTATATTGAAAAGCTGCCTTCTCTTGCGGAAGATGATATTAATATACCTGACATCTTCTTTTTATTATTTGACGACGTATTTGTCTATGATCAAAAAGAACAAGTGTTATGGATTATTACGCATTATGTAGATAAATATGAAGAGGCGAAAGAACGGTTAAATGAGTGGAAGAGTCTTTGGGCGACAGAAGCGCCTGAAGTGACCGTGCCTTTTGAAAGTCCTGAAAAGAAAAGTGAAGCAGTTGCTTTTACTGAAGCAAGCTTTATGAAGGCAGTTGAATGTATTCAAGAATATATTGGTGCTGGTGATGTGTTCCAAGTAAACTTGTCGACGAGACAAGAAAGAACGTTACAAACACACCCACTAGAAATTTATACAAGTCTTCGTGAAATTAATCCATCGCCATATATGGGTTACTTGGAGCTTGGAGATTTTCAAATTGTTAGTGGATCGCCAGAGTTGTTAATTAAGAAACAGGGAACCGAAGTAAGTACAAGACCAATTGCTGGAACAAGATCTAGAGGCGCGGATGAGCAAGAGGATGAAGAATTAGCAAGAGAATTAATTGAGAACGAAAAAGAAAGAGCAGAGCATGTAATGCTTGTAGATTTAGAACGAAATGATTTAGGGCGCGTTTGTAAATATGGCACTGTAGAAGTCGATGAATTTATGGTAATTGAAAAGTATTCACATGTTATGCATATCGTTTCCAATGTGCGTGGTGAGGTGGAAGAAGATAAGGATGCTTTCGATTTAGTGAAAGCTGTATTCCCTGGTGGAACAATTACTGGTGCCCCGAAAATCCGTACGATGGAAATAATTGAGGAATTAGAACCTGTCCGTAGAGGGATTTATACAGGTTCAATCGGTTGGATTGGTTATTCTGGGGATACAGAATTGAATATTGTAATTAGAACACTTCTTGCTAAAGATGGAAAAGCTCATGTACAAGCGGGAGCGGGAATTGTAATTGATTCAAATCCGGAAAATGAATATAAAGAGTCGTTAAAAAAGGCGATTGCTTTATGGCGTGCAAAAGAACGTAGCGAAGAAACGGTTAGGTGAGAGAAATGATATTAATGATTGATAATTATGATTCCTTTACATTTAATTTAGTGCAGTTTCTTGGAGAACTTGGACAAGAGCTTGTTGTTAAGCGTAATGATGAAGTGAGTATTGCAGATATTGAGAATATGAAACCAGATTTTCTAATGATTTCGCCAGGTCCATGTAGTCCTAATGAAGCGGGGATTAGTATGGAAGTTATTAAATACTTTGCTGGGGAGATTCCGATTTTTGGAGTTTGTCTTGGGCATCAATCGATTGCGCAAGTATTTGGTGGAGAAGTTGTTCGTGCAGAGCGATTAATGCATGGAAAAACGTCGCTTATGCATCATGATGGGAAAACGATTTTCTTAGATGTTCCTAATCCATTTACTGCAACGCGTTATCATTCCCTGATTGTTAAGAAAGAGTCATTGCCAGATTGTTTAGAGGTAACATCTTGGACAGAGGAAGGGGAAATTATGGCGATTCGTCATAAGACACTGCCGATAGAGGGTGTACAATTCCATCCGGAATCTATTATGACTTCTCATGGGAAAGAGTTGTTGCAGAATTTCATTTGTAAATACAGTCCAAGTGCGACATTATGTTAATTTACGTAAATGGCCAGTATGTAGAAGCAAGTGAAGCGAGAATTTCTCCTTATGACCATGGCTATTTATATGGGCTGGGGGTTTTTGAGACATTTCGTATTTATAATGGTCATCCTTTTTTGTTAGATGATCATTATAACCGTTTAATAGGTGCGCTAGATACATTGCAAATTAAATGGACAATGACAAAAGATGACGTGATGCTTATTTTGAAGAATCTACTCGCTAAGAATGAATTGGAACATGCGTATGTACGTTTTAATGTATCGGCGGGTGTAGATGAAATAGGATTGCAAACGGAAATGTATGAAGAGCCTTCGGTTATTGTTTTTATAAAACCTTTAACAGCTCCAGAAGATGTAGTAGAAAAAGAAGGGGTTATTTTAAAACAAGTGCGAAATACACCAGAAGGAGCATTTCGTCTGAAGTCTCATCATTATTTAAATAATATTTTAGGGAAGCGTGAAATTGGAAATGTTGTGAGCAGGGAAGGTATTTTCCTTACTGAAGCAGGTTATGTTGCAGAGGGTATTGTTTCGAATCTCTTTTTTGTGAAAGGTGATGTTTTATATACACCTTCTTTAGAAACAGGAATTTTAAATGGTATCACTCGTGCGTTTATTATAAAAAGTGCTGAAGAATTGAATATAGAAGTAAATGAAGGTTTCTTTACAAAAGATGAATTACTTTCAGCAGATGAAGTCTTTGTAACAAACTCAATTCAAGAAATTGTTCCGCTTTATCGTATAGAAGCGCAGGATTTCCCGGGGAAAGTGGGAGTGGTTACAAAAAGTTTAATGTATCTTTATGGAATGCAGAGAGAGAAATTGTGGAGCAGAAATGAATTACGAAGAGGAGATGTGTAGTTTGAAGTGGGATTATGATTTACGCTGCGGCGAATATACATTGAATTTAAATGAAAAGACATTAATTATGGGGATTTTAAATGTAACACCAGATTCGTTTTCTGATGGTGGGAGTTACAACGAGGTAGATGCTGCGGTACGTCACGCAAAAGAAATGCAAGGTGAAGGTGCTCATATTATTGATATTGGTGGCGAATCTACTCGCCCGGGTTTTGCTAAAGTATCAGTAGAAGAAGAAATAAAGCGAGTTGTCCCGATGATTCAAGCAGTTTCAAAAGAGGTGAAATTGCCTATATCTATCGATACATATAAAGCTGAAGTTGCAAAGCAAGCAATTGAGGCTGGTGCTCATATTATTAATGATATTTGGGGAGCGAAGGCGGAGCCGAAAATTGTTGAAGTCGCAGCCCATTATGATGTACCTATCATTTTAATGCATAACCGCGATAATATGAATTATCGTAATTTAATGGCGGATATGATTGCTGATTTGTATGACAGTATTAAAATTGCTAAAAATGCTGGTGTGCGAGATGAGAATATTATTTTAGATCCAGGTATCGGTTTTGCTAAAACACCGGAGCAAAACTTAGAGGCGATGCGTAATTTAGAACAGTTAAATGTGCTAGGTTACCCGGTTCTCTTAGGTACTTCGAGAAAGTCCTTTATTGGGCACGTATTAGATTTGCCAGTAGAGGAACGTCTTGAGGGAACGGGAGCTACTGTTTGTCTTGGTATTGAAAAGGGCTGTGAGTTTGTTCGTGTCCATGATGTGAAAGAAATGGCGCGTATGTCTAAGATGATGGATGCAATGATTGGTAAGGGGGTAAAGTAATTGGATAAAATTTATATCCATGATATGGAGTTTTACGGTTATCATGGTGTATTCCCAGAGGAAAATAAATTAGGGCAGAGATTTAAAGTTGATTTAACGGTGGAAATAGATTTAAAACGCGCGGGAGAAAGTGATGACTTAGAGCATTCGGTCAATTATGGAGAGCTTTTTGAATTATGTAGAATAGTTGTCGAGGATAGAAGGTATAAGCTTGTAGAGAGTATCGCTGAAAATATTGCCTCAGACATATTAAAGCAATATGGAAGTATTTCACGGTGTACAATTAAGGTAATTAAACCGGATCCGCCGATACCGGGCCATTATCGCGCTGTAGCAGTAGAAATTACGAGAGAACGTCCATGAATAATATAGCGTACATTGCATTAGGGTCAAATATTGGAGAGCGTTATACGTATTTAACTGAAGCAATTCAGTTTTTAAATAAAAGTCCGTATATTCAAGTTGATGATGTTTCGTCAGTGTATGAAACTGATCCAGTTGGCTATACTGACCAAAGTTGTTTTTTAAATTTAGTTATAAAAATTTCTACCAATTTATCACCGCAAGAATTATTGAAAGTAACACAAAAAGTAGAAAATGACCTAGGAAGAAAAAGGGAAATTAGGTGGGGGCCAAGGACTATCGACCTTGACATTTTACTTTATAATCAAGAAAATATTGAAGCAGAGAATCTTATTGTTCCGCATCCGCGGATGTTTGAAAGAGCTTTTGTTATCGTTCCGTTGTTAGAGATTAACCAAAATATAAAACAAAACATTTCACGTTCACAAGTAGAAGAAATGAAAAGGCGAGAGGGAGTAACGGTATGGAAGCAGAAAAATGGGGAAGACGCATTCGTGCTTTTCGAAAGCTAAAAGGCTACACGCAAGAAGGTTTTGCTAAAGAATTAGGGGTATCTGTATCTGTTTTAGGTGAAGTTGAGAGAGGGAATCGATCGCCTTCTCAAGATTTTGTAGTAGAAGTTGCTAAGGCGTTAAATGTTTCGATAGATGAATTAATGCCAAAGTGACTGTGCAGGAAGGAGTAGGTTGATTGTTAAAGATTGCAAATATTGAGATGAAAAATCCGGTTGTATTAGCACCGATGGCGGGAGTGTGTAACTCTGCATTCCGTTTAACAGTGAAAGAATTTGGTGCAGGTTTAGTTTGTGCTGAAATGGTAAGTGATAAGGCAATATTGCTTAATAACAAAAGAACATTAGATATGTTATATATCGATGAGAGAGAAAAACCATTAAGTTTACAAATTTTCGGTGGAGAGAAAGAAACTCTTGTAGATGCTGCGAAATACGTAGATAAATATACGACAGCAGACATTATTGATATTAATATGGGTTGCCCAGTACCGAAAATTGTTAAATGTGATGCGGGGGCAAGGTGGCTTTTAGACCCAAATAAAATATATGAAATGGTAGCTGCGGTTGTAGATGCTGTTGAAAAGCCGGTTACGGTTAAAATGCGTATCGGTTGGGATGAAGAACATATTTTCGCAATAGAAAATGCTAGAGCTGTTGAGCGTGCTGGTGGACAAGCTGTGGCGGTTCACGGACGTACGCGAGTGCAAATGTATGAAGGAAAAGCGGATTGGGATATCATTAAACAAGTAAAGCAAGCTGTAAATATCCCAGTTATCGGAAATGGTGATGTCGAAACACCGCAAGATGCGAAGCGTATGATTGATGAGATTGGTGTAGATGGTGTTATGATTGGCCGTGCGGCTCTTGGGGATCCATGGATGATTTATCGAACGGTAAAGTATTTAGAGACAGGTGAATTAATGCCGGAACCAACAGTGCGTGAGAAAATTGATGTATGTATGTTACATCTAGATCGCCTTATCGATTTAAAGAACGAAAATGTTGCTGTAAGAGAGATGAGAAAGCATGCAGCTTGGTATTTAAAAGGTGTTCGTGGTAATGCAAGTGTGCGTAATGGCATCAATACTTGCAACACACGTGAAGACCTTGCGAATGTATTAGGTGCATTTGTAGAAGAAGTAGAGGTGAAACAACAAACAATTTACGTTGGTTAATAGGGGGACGGAGAAGATTGACATTCTTCTACACACTTCCTATAATTACGTGAAAGAAAGAAGAACTGCCAGTTAGTTGCTGGCAGTTTTTCTAGTTGAGTAGAAAATGCTATACTGTATATATTGTAAAAATTAATAGAGCTGGAGTGATATCAATATCATGGATAACATGAACCACGAAGAATTAAACGACCAATTGCTTGTTCGTCGTGAAAAGCTACATAATTTACGTGAGCAAGGAATCGATCCGTTCGGTAAAAGATTTGAACGCACAAATTCAACAACCGACTTAGTAAGTCTATATGGAGAATTCTCTAAAGAAGAATTAGAAGAGAAAGGAATCACTGTTTCTATCGCTGGTCGTATTATGACAAAACGCGGTAAAGGAAAAGCTGGATTCGCGCACATTCAAGATTTACATGGACAAGTTCAAATTTACGTTCGCAAAGATACTGTTGGAGATGAAGAGTACGAGTTATTTACGACAGCAGATTTAGGTGACTTAGTAGGTATTGAAGGTAAAGTGTTCAAAACAAACGTTGGAGAACTTTCAGTAAAAGCAACAGGATTTACGCTTTTAACGAAATCTCTTCGTCCATTACCGGATAAATATCATGGATTAAAAGATGTTGAACAACGATACCGTCAACGTTACTTAGACTTAATTACAAGTATGGAAAGTCGTGAAACATTTGTTACTCGTAGTAAAATCATTCGTGAAATGAGAAGATATTTAGATGACAACGGTTATCTTGAAGTAGAAACGCCTATGATGCACGCGATTGCAGGTGGAGCGTCTGCTCGTCCTTTCACTACGCATCATAATGCGTTAGATATGGAATTATATATGCGTATCGCAATTGAACTTCATTTAAAACGTCTTATTGTGGGCGGATTAGAAAAAGTTTATGAGATCGGCCGTGTATTCCGTAATGAGGGTGTATCAACTCGTCATAACCCTGAGTTTACGATGATTGAATTATATGAAGCGTACGCTGATTATAATGATATTATGAAACTAACAGAAAATATGGTTGCTCATATTGCCAAAAAAGTATTGGGTACAACAACAATCCAATATGGTGATTATGAAATTAATCTAGAACCAGAATGGACACGTCTTCATATGGTAGATGCGATTAAGCAACACTCTGGAGCGGATTTCTGGAATCCAATGAGTGTAGAAGAAGCGCGTGAGCTTGCAAAAGAACATAATGTAGAAATTAAAGATACAATGGAAGTTGGTCATATTATAAATGAATTCTTCGAACAAAAAGTAGAAGATAAATTAATCCAACCAACATTTATTTACGGTCATCCGGTAGAAATTTCGCCACTTGCGAAAAAGAATGACGAAGATCCACGATTCACAGATCGTTTCGAATTATTTATCGTTGCACGTGAACATGCAAATGCATTCACTGAGTTAAATGATCCAATCGATCAAAAAGAACGTTTTGAAGCGCAATTAAAAGAGCGCGAACAAGGTAATGACGAAGCTCATATGATGGATGACGATTATATTGAAGCTCTTGAGTACGGTATGCCTCCTACGGGTGGATTAGGAATTGGTATTGATCGTCTAGTTATGTTATTAACAAATGCACCATCTATTCGTGATGTATTATTATTCCCTGCTATGCGCCATAAACAAGACTAAGCTTTGGAGATTTCTCCAAAGCTTTTTTTATTTGAGTATGAGTTGCGTGGGTATAATAGATCTTGATGGTGCGAGAAATTATATTTATATAGAAGAAATGTGCTGTTTTTATACTTTTTTACTAAGTTAAAAATTTTATTAGAAAAACTATTGCATTTTAATAATTAAACTGGTATATTTATATCCGTTGCCACGAAAGGTAACAAGCAAAACAAACGAAAAACAACTTATTGAAAAAAGTTGTTGACGAAAATATAACAAAATGTTATATTGATAAAGTCGCTTATGGGCGACAACGTAGTTCTTTGAAAACTGAACGAAACAAACAACGTGAAACGTCAATTTTTATTTTTAGATGCTAGACAAACTAACTTTATTGGAGAGTTTGATCCTGGCTCAGGATGAACG
>NZ_JAKUDW010000041.1:0-47360 GCF_022662595.1 Bacillus cereus group sp. BfR-BA-01524
TATTAGGCACGCCGCCAGCGTTCATCCTGAGCCAGGATCAAACTCTCCAATAAAGTTAGTTTGTCTAGCATCTAAAAATAAAAATTGACGTTTCACGTTGTTTGTTTCGTTTAGTTTTCAAAGTTCAATATCGCGTTTCAGCGACTTTTATAATATATCATAGTATATTATTTTCGTCAACAAGTTTTTCAAGATAATTTGTATCTCTCATTTGCTGACTCTGCCTATTATATAGACTTCCCTATCACTATGCAAGTATTATTATAAAAAAATAAGAGGGGGGGAAAATCCACCCTCTTATTCTTCAGAAGAAACCTCTTCATTAGATTCTTCTTCTTCATCTTTCTGTGCTTTTGCTACTGTCGCTACCTCTTGCTCATCCTCTAAACGAATTAGACGAACACCTTGTGTATTACGTCCCATTTGAGAGATTTGATCAACTGGCATACGAATAATAACGCCTGCTGCTGTAATTAGCATGATGTCTTCTTCACCTGTTACAGACTTAACCGCTACTAACTTACCGTTTTTATCTGTAATGTTACAAGTCTTAAGACCTTTACCACCACGACTTTGTAGTCGATACTCTTCAACTGGAGTACGCTTACCATACCCGTTTTTCGTTACAATTAAGACATTCGTATCTTCTTCAACAATTTCCATACCTACTACTTGGTCCTCTTCGCCTAGTGTAATAGCTTTTACACCAGCTGCATTACGGCCCATAGAACGTACATCTTGTTCATTGAAGCGAATTAACATACCGTTGCTTGTCCCTACGATAATATCTTTATTGCCAGATGTTAAACGTACAGAAATCACTTCATCTTCTTCACGAAGAGAAATTGCAATTAAACCGTTCGTACGTATATTTGCAAATGATGAAAGTGGCGTTCTCTTAGAAATACCTTGTTTCGTTGTAAAGAATAAGAACTGGTCGTCACCAAATTCACGAATTGGAATAATGGCATTGATCCACTCACCCTTATCTACCCCTAATAGGTTAATAATTGGTAGCCCTTTTGCAGTACGACTATACTCTGGGATTTCGTATCCTTTCGTACGGTATACTTTACCCTTGTTTGTAAAGAATAAAATATGATCATGAGTAGACGTTGTTAATAAATGTTCAACAAAGTCATCGTCATTCGTACCCATTCCTTGTACACCACGTCCCCCACGGTTCTGTGTTTTGTACGTAGAAGCTGGTAACCTCTTAATATAACCGTTATGAGTTAACGTAATCGCAATATTTTGCTCAGGAATTAAATCTTCATCTTCAATAAATTCCATACCGCCGATTGTAATCTCTGTTCGTCTCTTATCATTGAAACGCTCTTTTACTTCTGTTAATTCTTCACGAATAATCTCAAGAACTTTCTCTTCATCTGCTAAAATTGCTTTTAATTCAGCAATTAACTTCATTAAGTCTTGATATTCTTGCTCGATTTTTTCACGTTCTAATCCAGTTAAGCGTTGCAGACGCATATCTAAAATCGCTTGCGCTTGTTTCTCACTTAAACCGAAACGTTCCATTAAACCTTGTTTTGCAATATCAGCCGTTTTTGAACTACGAATTAAAGTAATAACTTCATCAAGATGATCTAAAGCAATTCGTAATCCTTCTAAAATATGAGCACGTGCCTCTGCTTTTTCTAATTCATAAGCAGTACGCCTACGAATTACTACCTTCTGATGCTCCAAATAATGATATAAGTTTTGTTTTAAATTTAGTACTTGAGGCTCTCCATTTACAAGAGACAACATATTAATACCGAAACTTGTTTGAAGTGCTGTATGTTTATATAGATTGTTTAATAGTACGTTTGCATTGGCATCACGACGTACTTCCATGACAATACGCATACCATTTCGGTCTGATTCATCACGTAAATCTGTAATGCCTTCAATTTTCTTATCGCGAACTAATTCTGCGATTTTTTCAATTAATCGTGCCTTATTAACTTGATAAGGCAGTTCCGTTACGATAATAGATTGTTTACCATTTGATTTCTCTTCAATTTCAACTTTGGCACGAAGCATAATAGAACCTCGTCCTGTTTCATAAGCTCTACGGATGCCACTTCGCCCTAAGATTAAACCTGATGTCGGGAAGTCTGGCCCAGGAATATATTCCATTAATTCCGCGATAGTGATATCCGGGTTATGGCTTAATGCCAACACACCATCAATTACTTCGCCAAGTTGATGCGGCGGAATGTTCGTTGCCATACCAACTGCAATACCTGTCGTACCGTTTACTAATAAATTAGGGAAACGCGCTGGTAATACAATCGGCTCTCTTTCCGAACCATCGTAGTTATCTTGATAATCAATTGTATTTTTTGAAATATCACGTATTAATTCCATAGAAATCTTAGACATTCTTGCCTCTGTATAACGCATTGCCGCTGCTGAATCTCCATCTACAGAACCGAAGTTACCATGCCCATCTACAAGCATATAACGTTGACTGAAATCTTGCGCCATACGTACCATTGTTTCATAAACGGCTGAATCACCATGAGGGTGATACTTACCAATTACTTCACCGACAATACGTGCTGATTTCTTATACGCTTTATCAGCTGTAATTCCTAAATCATTCATCGCATATAAAACCCTACGATGCACAGGTTTTAATCCATCACGAACATCTGGTAATGCACGAGATACGATAACACTCATTGCGTAATCTAAAAATGAGGTACGCATTTCATGACTAATATTAATTTCTCGAATTCGTGCTTGTTGTTGATTGTCTGACATCAACGAGCACCTCCTCTTACGTTTCCGTTACACATACATTGATTTATATGTAGAAGACAGGAATACTTAGGTTCCTGTCATTACTCATTTAAATATCAAGGTTTTTCACGTATTTTGCATTCTCTTGGATAAAGTTACGACGTGGTTCCACTTTATCACCCATTAAAATTTCAAATGTTTCGTCTGCTTCTATTGCATCTTGAAGAGAAACTTGAAGTAACGAACGTACTTCTGGATCCATTGTCGTTTCCCATAGCTGAGTTGGATTCATCTCTCCAAGACCTTTATAACGTTGAATTCCTGGTTTCGGCTGGGCTGGTAGCTCAGCTAATATTTTTTCAAGTTCCTTATCATTATAAGCATATTGAATTTTTTTACCTTGTTGTACTTTAAACAAAGGTGGCTGTGCGATATATATATATCCACACTCAATTATTTGACGCATATAACGATAGAAGAACGTTAATAATAGGGTACGAATATGCGCACCATCAACATCAGCATCGGTCATAATAATAACTTTATGATAGCGTGCTTTTTCAATATCGAAGTCTCCACCAATATTTGTACCGATCGCCGTAATAATTGTACGAACTTCATCATTTGATAAAATCTTATCTAAGCGTGCCTTTTCAACATTAATAATTTTACCTTTCAGCGGTAAAATCGCTTGAAAATGACGATCGCGTCCTTGTTTTGCAGATCCACCCGCAGAGTCACCCTCTACGATATAAATTTCACTAATTGCTGGATCTTTAGAAGAACAATCTGCCAATTTCCCTGGTAAACTTGAAACTTCTAAAGCACTCTTTCGGCGAGTTAGTTCACGAGCCTTTTTAGCCGCTACACGCGCACGTGCTGCCATCGTTCCTTTATCTACAACCTTACGTGCAACATTGGGATTTTCCAGTAAGAATTTTTCAAAAGCCTCAGAGAATACCGACTCAGTAATCGTTCTCGCTTCACTATTTCCAAGTTTCGTCTTCGTTTGCCCTTCGAATTGTGGATTTGGATGTTTAATTGACACGATTGCTGTTAAACCTTCACGAACATCTTCACCAGTCAAATTACTATCCGCATCTTTTAAAATGTTATTTTTACGACCATAATCGTTAATCACACGTGTTAAGGCAGTTTTAAATCCTACCTCATGTGTACCACCTTCATACGTATGAATATTATTTGTAAATGAGTAAATATGATTTGTATATCCTTCGTTATATTGAAGTGCAACTTCAACTTGAATACCATCTTTTGAACCTTCTACATATACAGGCTCTTCATGAATTGGTTGTTTTGAACGATTTAAATGTTCAACATATGATTTAATTCCACCTTCATAGTGGAACTCTTTCTTTTGCTTATGTTCACGTTTATCTTCAATTGTTAATTTAATATTACGATTTAAAAACGCCAACTCACGCATACGAGTCGCTAGCGTATCGAATTCATATTCTGTCGTCTCTTTAAAAATTTCTGGATCCGGTTTAAAGCGAGTTATTGTTCCAGTCTTATCTGTATCACCAATGACTTTTAAATCTGCAACCGGAATACCTCTTTCGTATTTTTGGTAATGGATTTTGCCATCACGATGTACAAATACTTCTAATTCTGTTGATAAGGCATTTACAACAGATGCACCAACACCATGCAAACCACCAGAAACTTTATAACCGCCACCGCCAAATTTACCACCAGCGTGGAGGACAGTCATAATAACCTCTACTGCAGGACGTCCCATTTTTTCTTGTATACCAACTGGAATACCACGTCCATTATCCGTTACAAGAATACTATTATCTTCTTCGATACTAACGTTAATTTCATCGCAATATCCTGCTAATGCTTCATCGATACTATTATCGACAATCTCCCATACAAGGTGGTGAAGTCCCTTTCCACTCGTAGATCCAATATACATACCCGGACGTTTCCGAACTGCCTCTAGTCCTTCAAGTACCTGTATCTGACTCTCATCATATGCATTTTCTTGCATTTGTTTTTGTTCCATTGACACAAAGATCACCTACTTTTCCATTTAAACAGGGGTTTATGCCCTATCTATTTCACAATCTACCGTGCCGTTCGTTACATGAATTGTTTTCGCATCTTTTAATGTTTCGTGTTCAATTCCGTCGACACTCGTCGTTGTAACAAATGTTTGCACCTTTCCTTGAATTGTATTTAACAGATGTGATTGACGATAATCGTCTAATTCTGATAAAACATCATCCAGCAAAAGGATTGGATATTCTTTAACCTCTGAATAAATTAATTCAATTTCAGCTAATTTTAGGGATAGTGCGGTCGTTCGTTGTTGTCCTTGCGAACCAAAGACTTGAACATTTTTACTATTAACGAAGAATTGTAAATCATCACGATGAGGACCAATTAAAGTCGTACCACGGAAAATCTCACGTTGTTTCACAGATTGAAAACTTTCATAGTATACTTCTTTTATTTTCGACAAATCCATTGATTCTGATACATCTACACTTGGTTTATAGACAATTTCTAACTCTTCTAATCCACGGCTTATACCGCGATGAATTGGAGCTGCCCATTCCTGTAGCAAATGCAAAAATTCAAAACGTTTTTGTAGTATTTTTGCACCATGCTCAATTAGTTGAAGTGTAAATACATCCAACATCGTTTCCTCATTCTTACTATTCCCTTGCATCTTTTTCAACAAGTGATTTCGTTGCGTGAGCACCTTTTGATATTGACTTAATTCATACAAATACACAGGAGCTATTTGTCCTAATTCCATATCTAAAAAGCGTCTTCTTACTTGAGGGCTTCCTTTTACAAGATTTAAATCTTCTGGGGCAAACATGACAACGTTCATCACGCCAATGTACTGGCTTAACTTTTGTTGTTCAAGTTGATTTAATTTTGCCTTTTTACCTTTTTTAGAAATATTTAATTCCAAAGACAAAGAACTGTTTCTTTTTTGTAATTTCCCTTTAATTTGACCAAAATCTTCATCCCAACGGATAAGGTCGCGATCATTAGAGGTTCTATGAGATTTCGCCATCGCTAAAACATAAATAGCTTCCATCAAGTTTGTTTTCCCTTGTGCATTTTCGCCGATAATTACATTTACCTTATCTTCAAAGGAAAGCTCTAATTTTTCATAATTGCGATAGTTTTTTAATTGTATTTCTGAAATAAACAAAGGGCTCCCCCTTTATGCCTGAACTTGGAAAGTTCCGCTTCCTGGAATTTCAATAACATCATTCGCATATAGTTTGCGACCTCTTCTATTTTCAAGTTCGTTGTTCACGTACACTTCATATTCTTGTAAAAACCATTTTACAGCGCCACCTGTATCAATTACATCAGCTAACTTTAAAAATTGTCCTAGTGTAATATACTCTGTTGAAATTTTAATATGTTTCATAAAATCGCTCACTTTCTGAAAGTGTTCATTCTTTCATTGTACTAAATAAACTAACATTAGGAAAGTAATACCCAAAAATCAAATAAGGGCCACTAGCATCTTTAAACTAGCAACCCTTATTCCTTACCTAGTAAGTACGAACCGGTAAAATTAATTGAATAATTGAATCATCATTTACTGTACGAATTAAGAACGGTCTCATCGCCCCAGTAAAACTAACTTTAATCTCTGTACTATCCAAAGCTTTCAATGCATCCATCATATATTTTGCACTAAAAGATATTTTTAACTCTTCTCCATCTACTTTTTCACATTGTACTTCTTCGACAACTTTTCCGATTTCTGGTGAATTCGAAGAAATCTCTAGCATTTCTTGCTCTAAAGTTGATAATTTGACAACGTTATTGCGGCCATCTCTCGCTAATAGTGAAGCACGATCAATTGCTTGTAGGAATTCTTTTGTATTCACAAAAATATCCGTTTTACTCTCTGCTGGAATTAAACGTGTCGTATCTGGATAATTTCCTTCTAACAATCTTGAGAAGAATAATAAATGCTTTGTACGGAATAATACTTGATACTCCGTAATAACAATATCCACCATTTCTTCAGACTCATCTAGAATCTTACTTAATTCATTTAAGCTCTTACCTGGGATAACAACATTAGCTTGAAATTCATCTGCAATATTATGTCCTTCGATTTTTGCTTTTCGAAGTGCCAGTCTATGACTATCTGTTGCAATACAAGTTAACTCGCTGTTATATACCTTCCAGTTTACACCTGTCAAGATTGGTCTTGTTTCAGAAGTAGAAACTGCAAATACAGTTTGTCTGATCATATGCTTAAGTAAATCTGTTGGTATCTTAAATACATGATGTTCTTCAATCTGTGGTAATAACGGATATTCTGCAGAATCTAAACCATTTAAGTTAAACTCTGATTTTCCAGATTTTATTTTTGTCATAAAATGATTTTCCACAGAAATTTCGACAGTATCTCTAGGTAGTTTTTTTACAATCTCACTAAAATATTTTGCTTGTAAAACAATGCTTCCTGATTGAGCTATTTCTACAATTTCTTTTCCATCTTCTTCGACTGGAATAAACGATTCAATAGAAATATCAGCATCGCTTCCTGTTAATGTAACCCCTTCTTCAGTAGCTACAACTTTAATTCCTGTAAGGATGGGGATTGTTGTACGAGAAGAAACGGCCTTCATTACATCTTGTACACCTCTTACAAGATAGTCTTTTTGTATTGTAAAACGCATAAAGAAAAACCTCCGGTAAGTATAAGATTTTATTTAATTAATAAAGATAAAAAATAGTAGTAATAGTAATAGGGCTTGTGGATATGTGGATAACCCCTTTGAAGGATGTAAAAACAGTCTATCTACATGTGGATAGACTGTGCGTAAAACAAGGTAAGTTATTCACACTATTCAGCTACTACTTTAAAATACCATTAATTTCTTCAACTTGCTTTTGTAATTGTGTATCGGTTTTTAGTAGTTTAGAAATTTTTTCATGGGCATGGATAACTGTTGTATGATCACGTCCACCAAATTCTTCACCTATTTTTGGTAAAGAGGAATCCGTAAGTTCGCGTGATAAATACATTGCAATTTGGCGAGGAAACGCAACTGATTTTGTACGTTTTTTCGCTTTAAAATCTTCTAATTTCACTTGATAAACGTCTCCGACAGCTTTTTGAATATCATAAATAGAGATAATTTTCGGCTTAGAATTTGGAATAATATCTTTAAGTGCTTCAGCTGCTAAATCAGCATTAATATCTTTATTAATTAAAGATGAATAAGCTACAACTCGGATAAGTGCACCTTCTAATTCACGAATATTTGAATCAATTTGATTTGCGATATAAAGCATAACTTCATTTGGTATATCAAGTCCTTCAGCTTTTGCTTTTTTGCGTAAAATTGCAATTCGTGTCTCTAAATCTGGCGGCGTAATATCTGTAATAAGTCCCCATTCAAAGCGAGAACGAAGACGATCTTCTAAGGTTGGAATTTCTTTTGGTGGTCGATCACTAGAAATTACAATTTGTTTACTTTCTTCGTGTAATGCATTAAATGTATGGAAAAACTCTTCCTGAGTTTGTTCTTTTCCAGCAAGAAATTGAATATCATCTATCAGTAAAACATCTACGTTGCGATATTTATTACGAAAATCAACAGCTTTATTATCACGAATAGAGTTAATAAATTCATTAGTGAATTTTTCTGATGATAAATATACAACTTTTGCATTTGGATTATGTTCAATTACATAATGACCAATCGCGTGCATTAAATGCGTCTTTCCAAGCCCAACTCCCCCGTAAATAAAGAGTGGATTATACGCTTTAGCTGGCGCCTCGGCTACAGCTAATGAAGCTGCATGGGCAAAACGGTTACCAGAGCCAATAACAAATGTATCAAATGTATATTTTGGATTTAACATGCTCTGTGGTAAATGAGCCGAATCATCTTGTGCTGGATTCCGCTTAACTGGAGGAAGATCAATGTCCTCTTCAGCTTGACTTTGGGGAATAATAAAGCGGATTGCTAATTTTGCCCCTGTTAAATCGTATAGTGTTTCTGAAATTAGTTCTGAGTAATGAGATTCTAGCCAGTCACGAGCAAATTCATTTGGAGCTGTAATCGTTAATACGTCTTTCTTCAAGTTATGAGCCGTTGTTGATTTTAACCATGTTTCATAACTAGGTTTGCTTACCTTTTTTTCTAATTCTTTTAAGGCACTATTCCATAAATCAGAGATATTTTCCAAAGGTGTCCCTCCTTTACTAAGATGGTAAAAGAATAAGGTTGCGCAACAAATGTACAACCTAATAAATATAAAATGTATATTTATACGAAACGTATTTTAAAACCTAAAAACGTCGTTTGTATATGAGATAGGGTTTTCGACAAAAAAAGCAAATGTGGACAACTATTTACCCACATGTGATTAAAACTGTCCACATGTTATACACAAATTGTGGATAAGATAAAGATGTGGAAAACTTATTCAAAGTGAAAACACAACTATAATATCAAAAAAAAGTGGCTATAGCAATGAATTTAAGAAAGTTATCCACAAAATCAATACCTTGTGGAATAAATTTGTCCACAACACGATATACTGTGTAAAAGTGGGAAAAAAGTTTGTGGATATAAAAAACGTGAAAAAACATTTATCCACAAGGAAATATAGATGCTGTGAAAAAGTATGTGAATAGGTTCAAAATGAATATTTGATGAAAATTTCTAGAACCATTGACATTTTCCTAGTTGATTAACTATAATTTATAGGACTGTCTTTAACAGATATTCCTCAGGGAGGTGTCATATAATGAAAAGAACTTACCAACCAAATAAACGTAAGCGCAGCAAAGTACATGGTTTCCGCAGCCGTATGAGCACAGCGAACGGACGTAAAGTGCTAGCAGCTCGTCGTCGTAAAGGAAGAAAAGTATTATCTGCGTAGACCACTGATCGTTCAGTGGTCTTTTTTTCTAATAATAGTGAATTTCCGCTGATGAAATACAGGAGTGTCAATTGATATGAAGAAAAAACATCGTATAAAGAAGAATGATGAATTCCAGGCGGTTTTTCAAAAAGGAAAATCAAATGCGAATCGTCAGTTTGTTGTATACCAATTAGATAAAGAAGAACAGCCAAACTTTCGCATCGGCCTTTCTGTTAGCAAGAAAATAGGAAATGCAGTAGTTCGTAATCGAATTAAGCGCATGGTCCGTCAGGCTATTACAGAGTTAAAAGATGAGATAGATTCTGGAAAAGATTTTGTTATAATAGCAAGGAAGCCTTGTGCAGAGATGACATATGAAGAAGTAAAGAAAAGCTTAATTCATGTCTTTAAACGCTCTGGTATGAAAAGAATAAAAAAGTAGCGTAAGGAAATGAATTACACTATATACATACCGATACAAGGAGGAGTAGGCTTTGAAAAAGAAATTAGGTTTACTAGCCATGGTCGTTGCATTAATGGCGATTGCCACCGGTTGTAGTGAAACAGGTCAGCCGATTACATCGAAAAGTACTGGGATTTGGAATGAATATTTCGTATATCCGCTTTCTCAGTTAATCACGTATTTTGCCGACTTATTTAACAGTAATTACGGTTTAGCAATTGTTATTACAACTCTTATCATTCGTTTTGCATTATTACCATTAATGATTAAACAAACAAAGAGTACAAAGGCAATGCAAGCGTTACAACCAGAAATGGTGAAGTTAAAAGAGAAATATAGTTCTAAAGATCAAGCAACACAGCAAAAACTACAACAAGAAATGATGCAGTTATATCAAAAGAATGGTGTAAATCCATTGGCAGGATGTTTACCGATATTTGTTCAGATGCCTATTTTATTCGCGTTTTATCATGCGATTATGAGAACAACAGCAATTAGTGAACATACATTTTTATGGTTTGATTTAGGACAGGCAGATCCGTTCTATATCTTACCGGTTGTTGCAGCAATTACGACATTTATTCAGCAAAAGCTTGCAATGGCAGGAACAGCTGGTCAAAATCCGCAAATGGCAATGATGCTTTGGCTTATGCCGATTATGATTTTAATCTTTGCGATTAACTTCCCAGCAGCATTATCACTTTACTGGGTTGTTGGTAATATCTTTGGGATTGCTCAAATGTACTTTATCAAAGGGCCAGAGATTAAGGCTAGCAAAGCTGGAGGCTCAAGCAAGTGAGTGTAATTACTGCTAAAGGACAAACAGTCGAGCTGGCAGTAGAGGATGCTTTAAGGCAATTAAATACATCAAAAGATCAAGTAGATATAAATATTGTCGATGAGGGTAAAAGAGGATTCCTTGGTTTATTTGGGAATCGTCCTGCAGTAGTAGAAGTTGTATTGAAGAAAGACCCAATTCAGGAATGTGAAGAATATTTAAGAAATGTTATTCACAATATGGGTGTGGAAGTTGAAATTAGTAAAATTGTAAAAGGACGCGAAATCGAATTTACAATTTCTGGTGATGATGTAGGAGTTTTAATTGGAAAAAGAGGTAATACATTGAACTCTTTACAGTATTTAACAAAACTTGTCGCGAATCGTAACACGAAGCAGTATATCGGTATTACACTAGATGCTGAAAATTATCGTAGTAAAAGAAAAAGTACGTTAGAATCACTTTCTTATCGATTAGCGAAACAAGTATCTAATACGAAAAAAAGAGTTATTTTAGAACCGATGCCATCTTTTGAACGAAAAATTATTCATCAGGCATTATCAAATCATCAAGGTATCAAAACAACTTCTGAAGGAAATGAACCACATCGGCATGTTGTAATATCTCCTAAATGACCGGTTGCTCAAATGAGTGCCGGTTTTTTTGAGCGAAAAATAGATGTGGATAACTAAAAAACACTAAACTTATCCACTGTGAATAAGTTTAGTGTTTTTTACATGGGGATATAATAAAATGAGTTATTCTTCTTTTGTAGATAGGTTCGTTATGGTATCCTAATAATTTAGTGAGAGAAATAATCATGTTGAAATAGAGATAAATAAGCAAGTGAGGTGAAAGGACATGGAATTTGATACAATTGCTGCGATTTCCACAGCGCTTGGAGAGGGTGCAATTGCCATTGTTCGAGTAAGTGGGGATGATGCGGTTGAGAAAGTTGACCGTATTTTTAAAGGGAAGGATTTAACAGAGGTTCCTTCTCACACTATTCATTATGGTCATATCGTTGATTTAGATACAAATCAAGTTATTGAAGAAGTTATGGTGTCTATTATGCGCGCACCAAGGACTTTTACACGTGAAAATATAGTTGAAATTAACTGTCATGGTGGACTTGTTTCAGTAAATAAAGTATTGCAACTTATTCTAGCACAAGGAGTACGATTGGCAGAACCGGGCGAATTTACAAAACGTGCTTTTTTAAATGGACGTATCGATTTATCACAAGCAGAAGCTGTTATGGATTTGATTCGAGCAAAAACAGATCGTGCGATGAATGTAGCAATTAATCAAATGGAAGGGCGATTATCTAAATTAATTGGTCGCCTACGTCAAGAAATATTAGAAACGTTAGCTCATGTTGAGGTAAATATAGATTATCCAGAATACGATGATGTAGAAGAGATGACACATAATATTTTAATTGAGAAAGCGACGCATGTTCGTTCGGAAATCGAAAAAATATTAGAAACATCAAAACAAGGGAAAATTTTACGTGAAGGTATTGCTACAGCAATTATCGGTAGACCTAACGTTGGGAAATCATCGTTATTAAATAGTCTTGTTCAGGAGAAAAAGGCAATTGTAACTGATATTGCAGGAACAACTCGTGATGTTATTGAAGAGTACGTTAATGTGCGTGGTGTACCTCTTAAACTTATAGATACAGCCGGTATTCGTGAGACAGAAGATGTTGTTGAACGAATTGGTGTGGAGCGTTCAAAAGAAATGATGAGCCAAGCGGATTTAGTATTAGTTGTTGTCAACTATAGCGAGGCTTTAACAAATGAGGATGAAGATCTATTCCGTGCGGTACAAGGAAAAGACTTTATTGTTATTGTGAATAAGACTGATTTACCGCAAACGATTGATATGGAACGTGTTACAGAGTTAGCCGCGGGAAATCGTGTTATTACAACATCTTTAATTGAGGAACAAGGAATAGATGAACTAGAAAAGGCAATAGCTGATTTATTCTTTGAAGGAACAATTGATTCTGCAGATATGACATATGTTTCTAATACGAGACATATTGGATTATTAACACAAGCGGGACAAACAATCGGTGATGCAATTGAGGCGATAGAAAATGGTGTGCCAATTGATATGGTACAAATTGATTTAACAAGAACGTGGGAAATACTTGGTGAAATTACTGGTGACACAGTTCATGAAAGCTTAATTGACCAGTTGTTCTCTCAATTTTGTTTAGGAAAATAATATAGTGATGTTTTAGAAAGATAGAGATTATTAGGAGGAATAAACAATGGGATACAATGCCGGTTCATACGATGTCATAGTAATCGGTGCAGGTCATGCAGGATGTGAAGCTGGTCTTGCGGCAGCACGAATGGGCTCAAAAACATTAATGTTAACAATTAACTTAGATATGGTAGCGTTCATGCCATGTAACCCTTCTGTTGGTGGACCAGCAAAAGGGATTGTTGTTCGTGAAATTGATGCATTAGGCGGAGAAATGGGACGTAATATTGATAAAACTCATATTCAAATGCGTATGCTAAATACAGGTAAGGGCCCAGCTGTACGTGCGCTTCGAGCGCAAGCTGATAAATTCTCTTACCAACATGAATTGAAGAAAACAATTGAGGAAACACCAAACTTATCGTTGTTCCAAGGAATGGTAGAGCGTTTAATCGTTGAAGAAGGTGTATGTAAAGGGGTAGTTACACAAGCTGGTGCAGAATATACAGCGAAAACCGTTGTAATTACGACTGGAACATTTTTACGTGGCGAGATTATCATGGGCGATTTAAAATATTCAAGCGGTCCAAATAATCAACAACCTTCTATTACATTATCTGAGCATTTAGAGGAGCTCGGATTTGATCTTGTTAGATTTAAAACAGGGACACCTCCGCGTGTAAACAGTAATACAATTGACTACAGTAAAACAGAAATTCAACCAGGTGATGATAAGTCGCGTTCGTTCTCTTTTGAAACAACGAAATTTATTATGGATCAAATTCCATGTTGGTTGACATATACAAGTACAGAAACACACCGTTTAATAGATGAAAATTTACATCGTTCAGCTATGTATTCTGGTATGATTAAAGGAACAGGTCCTAGGTACTGTCCTTCTATTGAAGACAAAGTAGTAAGATTTAATGACAAACCACGTCATCAAATTTTCTTAGAGCCAGAAGGGCGTAATACACAAGAAGTATATGTACAAGGTTTATCCACAAGCCTACCAGAAGATGTACAACGTGACATGCTTAGAACAATTCCAGGCCTAGAAAATGTTGAAATGATGCGCACAGGTTATGCAATTGAATATGATGCAATTGTGCCAACACAATTATGGCCAACACTTGAAACGAAAAAGATTAAAAATTTATATACAGCAGGACAAATTAATGGAACTTCTGGTTACGAAGAGGCGGCAGGACAAGGGCTTATGGCTGGGATTAATGCAGCATGCCGTTCTTTAGGTAAAAAAGAAGTTGTTTTAGGCCGCGAGGATGCTTATATTGGTGTCTTAATTGATGATCTTGTAACGAAAGGTACAAATGAACCATATCGTTTATTAACGTCTCGTGCAGAATACCGTCTATTATTACGCCACGATAATGCTGATCTTCGTTTAACTGAAGTTGGTCGTGAAATTGGGTTAATTAAAGAAGAGCGCTATGAGCGATTTACAAATAAAAAATTACAAATTGAACAGGAAAAGGAACGTTTAAGCAGCATTATTATTAAACCACGTCCTGAAGTTCAAGAATTAATTCGCAATATTGGTGGAAGTGAATTGAAAGATGGAATACGTGCAAGTGACTTATTACGTCGTCCAGAGATGACATATGAGCATATTCATCTTTTAGTACCAAGTGAAGTAGAATTAAGCGATGAAGTTACAGAACAAGTTGAAATTCAGATTAAGTACGAAGGATATATTGAAAAATCTTTACAGCAAGTAGAGCGTATGAAGAAAATGGAGAGTAAAAAAATCCCTGTAGATATTGATTATGACGCGATTTCTAGCCTTGCTTCAGAAGCTAGACAGAAATTGAAAGATGTTCGTCCACTTTCAATGGGGCAGGCTTCACGTATTTCTGGCGTAAATCCAGCGGATATTTCCATTTTACTTGTGTATATAGAACAAGGAAAAATTGCGCGCGTATCGAACCAATAACATAGTAAGGAGATATTGCTAGATGAACATAGAACAATTTCAATCTATGCTAGAAGAGAAGGGAATCACCCTCTCTTCTAGACAGTTAGAGCAGTTCAAAATCTACTTTGAAACATTAGTAGAGTGGAATGAAAAAATGAATTTAACGGCTATTACAGAAAAAGAAGAAGTATATTTAAAACACTTTTTTGATTCCATTACAGCTGCTTTTTATTATGATTTTTCAAAACCATTCTCAATTTGCGATGTTGGTGCAGGGGCTGGATTCCCAAGTATTCCTTTGAAAATCTGTTTCCCGCACTTAAAAGTAACGATTGTAGATTCATTGCAAAAACGTATTAATTTCTTAAATCACTTAGCACAAAAGTTAGAATTAAGTGACGTTGCATTTTGTCACGATCGTGCTGAAACATTTGGGAAAAAAGAAGGTGTACGTGAATCATACGATATTGTAATGGCACGTGCAGTTGCGCGTCTTTCTGTATTAAGTGAGCTATGTTTACCACTTGTAAAAGTTGGAGGAACATTCATTGCAATGAAAGGTGCAGCAGCAAACGAGGAAATTGAAAATGGCAAGTATGCTTTAGAGGTGCTAGGCGGAGAATTAAAAGAGATGTCTACGTTCCAATTACCGTTTGAAGAGAGTGAACGTAATATTTTATTAATCGAGAAAAAGCGCAAGACACCAAAGAAATATCCACGCAAACCGGGAACACCCAATAAATTACCTATTGAAAAATAAATCTTATTAGACGTAAGATTAAATTATATAAATGAAAACGTAAATGTTTCATAGGAAACATTTTATGGAGAATAGTCAATAGGCCTAAAAGGTGGTGGAATATGTATGAAAAATACGTTTTCTCGTTTATTTGGCTTTGGAGATAAAGAGAGCGAATTCGAATTACAAGACGAAAGCCATGAAGAGATAGATAAAAAGGTATATGAAGAAATACAAGAAATTCCGATAGTAAATATTACCCCTAACCGTTATCAACCAAGAACAGTTTTTGATGATGCGCGTATTGATGAGCTAGCATTAACGATTCGTACACATGGACTTATTCAGCCGATTGTTGTAAGGCAATATGAGGATGACAAGTACGAGATTATTGCTGGAGAAAGACGTTTTCGTGCAGCAACAAAGTTAGGGTGGGAAAAGGTTCCTGCAATTATAAAGAACTTAAATGATACAGAGACAGCTTCTGTAGCTTTAATTGAAAACTTGCAACGTGAGGAACTAACGGCAATCGAGGAAGCTGTGGCATATCAAAAGCTAATTGAGTTACATAATTTAACACAAGAAGCATTGGCACAACGACTTGGAAAAGGACAATCTACAATCGCAAATAAGTTGCGATTGTTAAAGTTGCCTGAAGAAATAAAAAGTGCATTATTAGAAAAAAGCATTACAGAACGTCACGCCCGCGCTCTCATTCCTTTAAAAAATGAGGAATTACAACTGAAGGTTTTACAGGAAATTGTGGAGAAACAACTGAATGTAAAGCAAACAGAAGAACGAATTGCGAAGTTACTAGAGGAAGCAAAACCGAAGCGTAAGGCAAAGCAAAAAGCAGTAAGTCGAGATACGAGGATTGCTATGAATACAATTAGACAATCTTTACAAATGGTTACTGAAAGTGGTTTGAATGTTAATTCTGAGGAAGAAGAATTTGATGAGTACTATCAAATTACAATTAAAATTCCAAAGAAAAAATAATAATGACGTGTTAGAGACCTTATCCTATTGGAGAGGTCTCTTTTACTATATTTTCTTGTTAAATGAAGAAGGAGTTTAGAAATAAATTTTGAAGTTTAATAAAGGACGTAAAAGAAAAAGTTTTATTTCATGTTACAATAAACGTAATTGTTACTAGAATAAGATAGAAAGGTTGAAAGTAGGTGACATCATGGGAAAAATCATTGCTATTGCTAATCAAAAAGGCGGTGTTGGAAAAACCACAACATCTGTTAATTTAGGGGCTGGATTGGCACAAGTAGGTAAAAAAGTCCTTCTCGTAGATATTGATGCTCAAGGAAATGCAACGACTGGTGTGGGGATTGAAAAATCTGAATTAGATCAATGTATTTACAATGTTCTTGTGGAAGATGCAGATGTTCAAGGGGTTATACAGAAAACCGCAACTGAAAACTTAGATGTTCTACCCGCTACAATTCAATTGGCTGGTGCTGAAATTGAATTGGTACCGACTATTTCCCGGGAAGTACGTTTGCAAAGAGCATTACAGCCAGTTCGTGATGAATATGATTATATTATTATCGACTGTCCCCCGTCTTTAGGGTTATTAACGATTAATGCATTAACAGCAGCAGATTCGGTTATTATTCCGGTACAGTGTGAATATTACGCACTAGAAGGCTTAAGTCAGCTATTAAATACAGTTCGACTTGTACAAAAACATTTAAATAAAAATTTAGCAATTCAAGGCGTATTGTTAACGATGTTGGATGCCCGTACAAATTTAGGGATCCAAGTTATAGATGAAGTGAAAAAGTATTTTAGGGATAAAGTATATCGCTCGATTATTCCGCGTAATGTACGCTTGAGCGAGGCTCCAAGTCATGGGAAACCTATTATGCAGTATGACGCTAAATCAAGAGGAGCAGAAGTATATATAGATTTAGCAGAGGAAGTGATTGCAGGTGGCTAAAGGATTAGGAAGAGGAATTAATGTGTTTTTTCCTGATTTAGATGTGAAAGAAGAGGAAACAATCCAGGAGATTCTTGTAACTGAATTAAGGCCAAATCCATATCAACCGCGTAAACACTTTAATAAAGAGGCTATTCAGGAATTAGCAATTTCGATTAAGGAACACGGTATTTTACAACCATTAATTGCTAGGAAGAGTATTAAAGGATATGAAATCGTTGCAGGTGAAAGACGATTTCGTGCTGCAAAAGAGGCTGGTTTAGAAAAAGTACCTGCGGTTGTAAGACAATTAACTGAACAGCAAATGATGGAATTTGCTTTGTTAGAAAACTTACAACGAGAAGATTTAAATCCTATGGAAGAGGCAATGGCATACCAGATGTTAATGAATGAGCTAAATGTAACGCAAGAACAATTAGCAAAACGTCTTGGCAAAAGCAGACCTTACATTGCAAATTATACTCGGTTATTAAGCCTCCCTTCGTTCGTCCAAGATATGATTGCAAATGGTCAACTTTCAATGGCTCATGGGAGAACTTTACTTACGATAAAAGATGAAGAGCAATTGAAGTCCTTATTGAAACGCATTGAAAAAGAAGGATTAAATGTTCGTCAATTAGAGAAAATCGTCCAAGAGATTAATCAACACGTTTCACGTGAAACAAAAAAAGTGAAAAAAGAGCGAAATATATTTTTCGTAGAACGTGAAACGTTCTTAAGAGAAAAGTTTGGCACAGATGTGAAAATTAAAGAGACGAAAAAAGAAAAAGGTAAAATCGAAATTGAATTTTTTAATAAAGAAGATTTAAATCGTATTTTAGAACTATTATCACAGAAAAATTAAAGAGCAAACCATCTTATTATTTATAGATGGTTTGCTTTTTTTAATGCGGATAATTTTTGATCTGTCTCTTTTATACTTTGTGCGATTACATCAGCCATTTTCATGACTAAACTTAATCTTGTATTTTGAAGAACGAAAAACTCCATAAACCCATTTAGATTGACGATACCGTGTATATGCAAATCACCAACTGCAGGTAATTTCTTATTCATAGCAGCTCCAGGTTTACTAGGTCCCTTTCCAGTAGTAATTGACCCGATATTTTGGGACTTTCCTAAACATGCATCAACAGCAATTATAAATGCAGTAGGATATTCTTTCTGTATATTCTGAATTTTTTCTTCTAGATTTAGCGCATGTACGGGCTCATCGAGTGTACCGAATACTTGGAGGTTTTTGATGTCTATTTGTTCAAGTTTTGTACCAACTAACGGGCCAAGTGCGTCACCTGTAGAACGATCTGTTCCGATACAAACGAGAATGAGTGGTATATTAGTTTTAATAGGAATATGGGTAAGTAAGAAATTACTGATTATCTCAGAGGCTTCTAGATCTTGGTGCATAACGTTTTGAGTTTCTTTCTCAAAAAATGGTAAACGAAAACTTCCAATATTCATGAAGCACCCATCCTTTTAATAAATTTTCAATATATGTTATATGGTGAGAAAAATGGAAAGCTATAAGTGCGTAATTTTTGCAAAATGTGAATGAAAACGGAAATAATAGTACTAGTATATATATATTCGTTCCATTTTATACCTGAATGACGGGTATAAAATAGGATTAAAATCATAAAATTTTTTCAGCAATTAGAGGACTTCTGATACAATAATAAGGATAACTAAAAAGAAATTTTAGCTAGAGAGGTAGAGGTACATGGATTTATTAACGAAGTGGTTTAATTCTACGAAACAGTATTTATTAGATGCTGATCGTTGGGCTCATATTGGAGTTGCGACATTAAAAATATGTATTATTTTAATAATTGGTGCAGTTGTTGTGCGAATTGCAAGAGCGGTTGTACGAAATGCGTTTCGTATGGGGAGTCGTTCTCCAATTCAAATTTCAGAACGTCGTACAGTTACAGTAGCGAAATTACTTGAAAATATTGTAGCGTACGTTGTTATGTTCATTATGCTAATTGCGATTTTAGGTGTGTTTGATATTAATGCATCAGGTTTATTAGCGGGGGCCGGGGTAATTGGTTTAGCAGTCGGATTTGGTGCTCAAAGTTTAGTGAAAGACGTTATTACAGGTTTATTTATTTTGCTAGAAGATCAGTTTTCAGTTGGCGATTATGTTAAAATCGGTCAATTTGAAGGAGTCGTTTTAGAAATTGGACTCCGCACAACGAAAGTAAAGAGTTGGACAGGTGAAATTCATACTTTACCAAACGGAAGTATTATTCAAGTTACTAACTACTCAGTTAGTAATAGTGTAGCTTTTGTTGATGTATCTATTTCATATGAGGCTGATATTGCGAAAGCAGAGCAGGTTATTGAAGATTTATTAGTAGAGTTACCTTCAAAGTACGAAAAAATGGTAACAACACCTCAATTATTAGGTGTGCAAACATTAGCTGCATCAGAAGTTATATTACGCGTTATTGCTGAAGTAGAGCCGATGCAACATGCAGTTATTGCAAGGGCACTTCGTAAAGAGATTAAAAATCGTCTTGATTTACATGGAATTGAAATTCCATATCCACGTATGGTTTTATATAATCGTGAAGAATTGGTTAGTGGAAAAGCAATTTAGTATGGAGAGGAGTTTGAAGAGTGGAGCAAAAGGAATATAACTTGTACGATGTTGTGGAAATGAAGAAAGCACATCCATGTGGCGAGAATCGTTGGAAAATTATTCGTATGGGAATGGATATCCGCATTAAGTGCGAGGGATGTGACCATTCAGTAATGATTACTCGAAGAGAGTTTGATCGTAAGGTGAAAAAAATACTTGTGAAGCACGAAGAATAGAGGGAGAGTAACAGTTACAGTAGGTAACTGTTACTTTTTTTCGTTTGGCGGAAACTTGTCATTTTTTTCGTTACTATCTATAATGATGAAAGATTGAGACATAGGAGTGAAAAATATGGGATTAACGGCTGGGATTGTTGGATTACCTAACGTAGGGAAGTCCACTTTATTTAATGCAATTACACAAGCAGGAGCAGAATCTGCGAACTATCCATTCTGTACAATTGATCCAAACGTAGGAATTGTAGAAGTACCAGATGAGCGTTTAAATAAATTAACGGAATTAGTAGAACCGAAAAAGACTGTTCCGACTGTATTCGAGTTTACTGATATTGCAGGTATCGTAAAAGGTGCTAGTAAAGGTGAAGGTTTAGGAAATAAATTCTTATCTCACATTCGTCAAGTAGATGCAATTTGTCAAGTTGTTCGTTGTTTTGAAGACGAAAATATTACGCACGTTTCAGGGAAAGTAGATCCAATTGATGATATCGAAACAATCAACTTAGAGCTAATTTTAGCGGACTTAGAGTCTGTTGATAAGCGTATCGAGCGTGTTGCGAAATTAGCAAGACAAAAAGATAAAGAAGCTGTATATGAGCATGAAATTTTAGTTCGTTTAAAAGAAGCTTTTGAAGAGGGGAAACCAGCTCGTACTGTTGAATTTACAGAAGAGCAAATGAAGATTGTTAAAGGCCTTCATTTACTTACAACAAAAGAAATGTTATACGTAGCGAACGTAAGTGAAGACGATGTTATCGATCCTTCAGAAAATAAATACGTACAAATGGTAAAAGAATTTGCAGAAAATGAAAATTCTCAAGTAATCGTTGTATGTGCAAAAATCGAATCAGAAATTGCTGAATTAGACGAGGAAGAGAAAAAAGTATTCCTTGAAGAATTAGGTATTGAAGAGTCTGGTTTAGATCAATTAATTCGTGCAGCATATGACCTATTAGGACTTGCTACTTACTTTACAGCTGGCGTTCAAGAAGTACGTGCTTGGACATTTAAACAAGGTATGAAGGCACCACAATGTGCTGGCGTTATCCATACAGACTTTGAGCGTGGATTTATTCGTGCAGAAACAGTTTCTTACGATGACTTAATGACAAACGGTTCTATGACAGCTGCAAAAGAAGCTGGAAAAGTACGTTTAGAAGGAAAAGAGTATATCGTAAAAGACGGAGATGTTATGCACTTCCGTTTTAACGTTTAATTTAATATTTCCTAGGAAAAATAAAGATATGAGCTTGGCGAATATATTATATGTTTGCCAAGTTTTTTATGTATTGGTGAGTTGATTCATATAACTTACTATGATATAATCTAAACTCGTGAGTAATTACTATAAATTAATTGCTCCTTGCCCATTATGGGCCGTTTAGACCAAAAGGAGGTGAAAGTGTAATGAGAAAGTACGAAATTATGTACATCATTCGTCCTGGCGTTGAAGAAGAAGCTCAAAAAGCTTTAGTTGAACGTTTTGCAGGTGTTTTAACAAACAATGGTGCAGAAATCATTAACACGAAAGAGTGGGGTAAGCGTCGTTTAGCTTACGAAATCAACGACTTACGTGAAGGTTTCTACATGATCTTAAACGTGAACTCTAACGCAGAAGCGATTAACGAATTCGACCGTTTAGCTAAGATCAACGAAGACATCCTTCGTCATATCGTTGTTAAAGAAGAAGAAAAATAATTGATATATAAGGGAGAGTGGTTCGATTGATGAATCGTGTTATCCTCGTTGGTCGTTTAACTAAGGACCCTGACTTACGTTACACGCCCAATGGTGTTGCAGTAGCTACTTTTACGTTAGCTGTGAATCGCGCATTTGCGAATCAACAAGGTGAGCGTGAAGCTGACTTTATTAATTGTGTAATATGGCGTAAACAAGCAGAAAACGTAGCAAATTATTTGAAAAAAGGAAGCTTAGCAGGCGTAGATGGACGTCTTCAAACTCGTAATTACGATGGACAAGACGGTAAACGTGTATATGTAACAGAAGTTCTTGCGGAAAGCGTACAATTTTTAGAGCCGCGTAATGGCGGTGGGGAGCAACGTGGTTCATTCAATCAGCAACCATCAGGAGCTGGTTTCGGTAACCAAAGCTCTAACCCATTTGGTCAATCTAGTAATTCAGGTAACCAAGGTAACTCTGGATTTACGAAGAATGACGATCCATTTTCAAATGTAGGTCAACCGATCGACATTTCCGACGACGATTTACCGTTCTAATACAGTAAATTTGTTAGTTTTAACAAAGAATGGAGGGAAATAGACATGGCAGGACGCAAAGGTGGACGTGCGAAACGTCGTAAGGTGTGTTTCTTCACAGCTAACGGCATCACTCGCATTGACTATAAAGATGTTGATTTATTAAAACGTTTCGTTTCTGAGCGTGGTAAAATTTTACCTCGTCGTGTAACAGGGACAAGCGCAAAATACCAACGCAAACTTACAGTTGCAATTAAACGTGCTCGTCAAATGGCACTTTTACCATATGTTGGTGAATAATAGCGTATGAAATGCACAGTAGAGTCGGACTCTACTGTGCATTTTGCTATGCTTTTCTTTTTTGAAAGAGAGGTTAAAATGTGAAACAAACAAAGTTTATTACAGAAGGCGCAGCGTTATTAGCTATATATGCAATTTTATTGCTTATATCTATGTATGTTCCGATTTTGGGTACTGTTGTAACTTTTGCGTTGCCGTTACCATTTATACTATTAACGATAAGACATAAACTATCTAATGTGCTTGTGGTTTTTGTAGCGGCACTTTTTGTTACTATTATTGTGAGTCAACCCATGAATTTAGTGAAGACCATTATGTTTGGATTGATAGGGATTGTTTTAGGATATATGTATAAAACAAGAAAAAAACCAGTGGAAATCTTAATAGCGGGGACGCTTGCATACTTAATTGGTTTTGTACTTATTTATGTTGCGAGTATAAAGTTTTTCAACATAGATATAATGAAGCAAATGCAAAGTATGTTTAGTGAAAGTATGGTGCAAAGTGAAAAGATAGTAAGTGCTATAGGTATGCCGATTAGTAAGGAACAAAAAGAGTTACTTACACAAATGAACGATATATTACAATCGTTATTTCCAAGTATACTTGTTCTAGTTTCAGTATGTTTTTCTTGGATTACAGTGATAATATCAGGTAGTGTTTTGAAAAAGTTAAAACATGACATTATACCTTGGCCTAAATTTAAAGATATACAATTACCAAAGAGTATTGTTTGGTATTACGTTATATTTATTTTGTTAGCAACTTTTATAAAAGTAGAACCAACATCATATTTACATATGGTATTTTCTAACCTATATGTCATATTTGCACTATTGCTTGTACTGCAAGGTCTGACATTCATCTCCTTTTTAGCGTATAGAAAAGGTTTTACTAAAGGGGTTCCTATTATTAGTTTTATTGTATGCATGTTTATTCCGATGCTGTTTCCTCTTGTGACAATCTTAGGTATAATTGACTTAGGGATTTCATTGCGTTCTAAAATAGGGGAATAGGGTAATATTCCTTATACTATTTTAATCTGTTTAACTAACTGGAAGGTGAGTTAGTTTTACTTTATAGGAGTTGTATACATGCCTGAATTTGATAAGAAACAGTGGTTTTTATATCCTGTTTATGTATTGGCATTTTTTGTATTTGTTCTCATTTCAATTCTCTGTTATTTTCATTTAATTATGGGGATAGCTGCTTTTGTCATTTTTTGTATCGTATTCTTTATCGTTATACGATTTGAACTTAATTTTCAAAGGAATTTCGAAAAGCATACGACAGATATGATTACGAGGGTAAAGAAAGTAAGTAACGAAGCATTTAACCAAATGCCGATTGGTATTTTGTTATACAATAAGGATTATGGGATTGATTGGGCAAATCCTTATTTATCTTCATGTCTGGGACAGCATGCATTAGCTGGATGGCACCTTTACGATGTATCAGAAACATTACTTCTTTTCATTAAAGGAGAAACTTCTGATGATATAGTCTCTTTAAATAATCGAAAGTTTCGCGTTTTTGTAAGGAAAGAAGAAAAGTTAATTTATTTCTTTGATGTAACGGAACAAACAGAAATCGAAAAGATGTACGAGGATCAACGAACTGTTTTAGCTGTCATTTATTTGGATAATTATGATGAAGTTACACAAGGATTAGATGATCAATTACGTACGAATATAACAAGTCTTGTGACATCGCGACTAAATGAATGGGCACTTAAGTATGGTGCGTATTTAAAACGTGCATCTTCAGAAAGATTCTTCGTTGTGTTAAATGAAAGTATTCTGACGCAGATGGAGAAAGGGAAATTTAGTATTTTAGATCAGGTGCGTGAAGAAACATCTAAAAGGAATATACCACTTACATTAAGTGTAGGTGTCGGATCAGGTGATTTACCTTTATCAGAGCTTGGGGCAATGGCTCAATCTGGTTTAGACCTTGCGCTTGGGCGTGGGGGAGACCAAGTAGCTATTAAACAAGCGACAGGTAAAGTTAAGTTCTATGGAGGTAAGACAAATCCGGTTGAAAAACGTACCCGTGTACGTGCTAGGGTCATTTCGCATGCGTTAAAGGATTTAGTATTAGAAAGTAGTAATGTCATTATTATGGGGCATAGGGCTCCTGATATGGACGCAATTGGTGCTGCGATTGGTATTTTAAAAGTGGCTCAGTTAAATGAGCGTAAAGGATATATTGTGTTAGATGAAAATGATTCCGATAAAGGAATTAAGCGCTTGATGGACAAAGTGAAACAAAATGAGGAGTTATGGTCTCATTTTATTACTCCAGAGCAAGCGATGGAGTTTGCAAATGATGAGTCGTTGCTTGTTGTTGTCGATACGCATAAACCTTCTATGGTGATGCAGCAAAAACTGTTACATAAAATTGAAAATGTAGTAGTTATTGATCATCATCGCCGTGGAGAAGATTTTATTGAAGATCCATTGCTAGTTTACATGGAACCATATGCTTCTTCAACGGCAGAATTGGTTACAGAATTGCTTGAGTATCAACCGAAAAATTTAAAGATGACAATGTTAGAAGCAACGGCATTGTTAGCGGGTATTATTGTCGACACGAAAAGTTTCACATTCCGGACGGGGGCTCGTACGTTTGATGCTGCTTCTTATTTACGTTCACATGGTGCAGATACTGTACTTGTACAAGAACTTTTAAAGGAAGATATGGATCAGTATTTACGGGTTGCAAAAGCTATAAAAAATGCGTACATTTATAAAAATGGAATTGCGATTGCTAAAGTTGATAGTGATGATTACTACGATCAAGTGCTTATTGCGCAATCAGCTGACACGTTACTAACAATGACAGGAATTATTGCATCATTTGTTGTTGCGAAACGTGGCGAGAATCTCATTGGAATTAGCAGCAGGTCTTTAGGTGAAGTGAATGTGCAGCTAATTATGGAAAACTTAGGTGGTGGCGGGCATTTGACAAATGCAGCCACACAAATGAAAAATGTTACAGTAGATGAAGCTGAGGAGAAGCTTCGATTTGTTATTGATGACTATTTACAGGGAGGCACACAATCATGAAAGTAATTTTTCTAAAAGACGTAAAAGGTAAAGGTAAAAAAGGAGAAGTAAAAAACGTACCAGATGGCTATGCAAATAACTTCTTACTAAAACAAGGATTGGCTGCTGAAGCAACAAATAGCAGTATGAAAACTTTAGAAGCTCAAAAGCGTAAAGAAGAAAAAGATGCAGCAGCAGAAGTTGAGAATGCAAAAGAGCTGAAAGAAACATTAGAGAAATTAACTGTAGAAGTAAAGGCGAAATCTGGAGAAGGTGGCCGTTTATTCGGTTCTATTACGAGCAAACAAATCGTAGATGCGATGCAAAAATCACATAAAATTAAACTTGATAAACGTAAATTTGAAATGGATGATGCAATTCGTGCATTAGGCTACACAAATGTAACAGTGAAATTGCATCCGCAAGTAACAGCGACAGTAAAAGTTCATGTTAGTGAACAATAAAAATAAATTAAGCAAGGAGGATTGCGTATGAGTGATGTACTTGCTGATCGTACCCCTCCGCATAATATAGAGGCCGAGCAGGCGGTTTTAGGGGCCATATTAATTGATCAAGATGCGTTAACGTCAGCATCGGAGTTATTGGTACCTGATTCATTCTATCGAACGAAACATCAAAAGATTTTTGAGGTCATGCTTGGGTTATCTGATAAAGGAGAACCGATCGACTTAGTAATAATGACATCAGCGATGGCTGATCAAGGATTACTAGAAGAAGTTGGTGGAGTGTCTTATTTAGCAGAGTTAGCAGAAGTTGTTCCAACAGCTGCTAACGTTGAATATTATGCACGTATCATCGCTGAAAAGGCACTTTTACGTCGTTTAATTCGAACAGCGACTCATATTGTCTCGGATGGATATGAGAGAGAAGATGACGTGGACGGCCTTTTAAATGAGGCCGAGAAAAAAATATTAGAAGTATCCCATCAAACAAATGCAAAAGCATTTCAAAATATTAAAGATGTTCTTGTAGATGCTTATGATAAAATTGAACTTTTGCATAATCAAAAAGGTGAAGTTACTGGGATACCAACTGGATTTACTGAATTAGATAAGATGACGGCAGGTTTCCAGCGAAATGATTTAATCATCGTAGCAGCACGTCCGTCAGTGGGGAAAACTGCATTTTCATTAAATATCGCACAAAACGTAGCGACGAAAACGGATGAAAATGTAGCGATTTTTAGTTTGGAGATGGGCTCCGATCAACTTGTTATGCGTATGCTTTGTGCAGAAGGAAATATCGATGCGCAAAGACTTCGTACCGGGTCATTAACTTCTGATGATTGGGCGAAATTAACAATGGCGATGGGTAGTCTTTCAAATGCCGGTATATATATTGATGATACACCGGGAATTAAAGTAAATGAGATTCGAGCAAAATGTCGTAGACTAAAGCAAGAACAAGGTCTTGGCATGGTTTTAATTGACTACTTACAGCTTATTCAAGGAAGTGGGAAATCAGGTGAGAACCGTCAGCAGGAAGTATCTGAGATTTCTCGTACTTTAAAAGGGATTGCACGTGAATTGCAAGTGCCTGTTATTGCCTTATCACAGTTATCTCGTGGTGTAGAATCTCGTCAGGATAAACGCCCGATGATGTCTGATATTCGTGAATCTGGAAGTATTGAGCAGGATGCTGATATTGTAGCTTTCCTATATCGTGAAGATTACTATGACCGTGAAACGGAAAATAAAAATACGATTGAAATTATCATTGCAAAACAACGTAATGGTCCGGTAGGTTCAGTAGAGCTTGCGTTCGTTAAAGAATTTAATAAATTCGTCAATTTAGAACGACGCTTTGAAGATGGGGCATAAAGGCAGTATAAAAAAGAAACACATTTCTTATAATAAGATGTGTTTCTTTTTTTATGGGATAAAGATAAGGCTTTCATAAGGTGAAAATATAATTCTTACGAACGAAAATGATTTTTAATAAAAAAATGTTCGCTTTTTGGTTGACTTCTTTTTCGGTTTTGGTACAATTATATTGTTTGAATAGATCGTTTGAAAATTGCGGAGGTGCTTTAATAATGTCTTCAGTAGTAGTTGTAGGAACACAATGGGGCGACGAAGGAAAAGGTAAAATCACTGATTTTCTTTCTGAGCATGCGGAAGTAGTTGCAAGATATCAAGGTGGAAATAACGCGGGACATACAATTGTTTTCGGCGGAGTTAAATATAAGTTACACTTAATTCCATCTGGTATTTTCTATAAAGAGAAAATTTGTGTAATCGGAAATGGCTTAGTAGTAGATCCGAAAGCATTACTTGAAGAGTTAAAATACTTACACGACCGTGGTGTAAGTACTGATAATTTACGTGTAAGTAACCGTGCACACGTTATTTTACCTTATCACTTAAAACAAGATGAGTTAGAAGAAGCTAGCAAAGGTGATAACAAAATCGGTACAACGAAAAAAGGTATCGGTCCTGCATATATGGATAAAGCTGCTCGTATTGGTATCCGTATGGCTGATCTTTTAGACCGTGAAGCATTTAAAGAGAAGCTCGAGCGCAATTTAGTAGAGAAAAATCGTTTGTTTGAAAAAATGTACGATACAGAAGGTTTCAGCGTAGAAGAAATCTTTGAAGAGTACTTCGAATATGGACAACAAATCGCACAATATGTATGCGACACATCTGTTGTATTAAATGATGCACTAGATAACAATCACCGTGTATTATTTGAAGGTGCACAAGGTGTTATGCTTGATATTGACCACGGTACGTACCCATTCGTTACATCTTCTAACCCGATTGCGGGTGGTGTAACAGTTGGAACTGGAGTTGGCCCTGCGAAAGTTGCTCGAGTTGTAGGTGTATGTAAAGCATATACAAGCCGTGTTGGTGACGGTCCATTCCCTACTGAACTTAATGATGAAATTGGTCATCAAATTCGTGAAGTTGGTCGTGAGTACGGAACAACAACTGGTCGTCCACGCCGCGTAGGTTGGTTCGATAGCGTTGTTGTAAGACATGCACGTCGTGTTAGTGGTTTAACGGATCTATCATTAAATTCTATCGACGTTCTAACAGATATTCCAACTCTTAAAATTTGTGTTGCTTACAAATACAATGGCGAAGTTATTGATGAAGTTCCAGCAAACTTAAACATTTTAGCGAAATGTGAGCCTGTATATGAAGAGCTTCCAGGTTGGACAGAAGATATTACTGGTGTAAAATCATTAGACGAGCTTCCTGAAAATGCACGAAAATACGTAGAACGTGTTTCTGAGTTAACAGGAATTCAATTATCTATGTTCTCAGTTGGACCAGATCGTAACCAAACAAATATTGTTCGTAATGTATACGAAGCTTAATTGATATTTTAAGAAAAAACTCATGTCCGCATGAGTTTTTTCTTATCTTTTATAAAAAAATGAAAAAAAGTGTTGCGAAAAATACAGAATACATGTTATGATACATCTTGTCGTCACGAAAATATGACGTTGGTGAGTATGAGCCATTAGCTCAGTTGGTAGAGCATCTGACTTTTAATCAGAGGGTCGAAGGTTCGAATCCTTCATGGCTCACCATTTTATTTTTCGTGGCCCGTTGGTCAAGTGGTTAAGACACCGCCCTTTCACGGCGGTAACACGGGTTCGAATCCCGTACGGGTCATGTTTTTTTTTGCTTATTTTTGGTCCCGTGGTGTAGTGGTTAACATGCCTGCCTGTCACGCAGGAGATCGCCGGTTCGACCCCGGTCGGGACCGCCACTTTTGTTTATACCACCATTAGTGGTTTTATATATAGTTTTGGCTCGGTAGCTCAGTCGGTAGAGCAGAGGACTGAAAATCCTCGTGTCGGCGGTTCGATTCCGTCCCGAGCCACTCTCAGGATATTAAGTGGGCCCACTTAATATCCTTTTTATTTATGTAATTTTACAAAACTGAGTAGTTATTTTAAAATAGAACGAGGAGCCTCTAGCAGTTGAAGCTAGAGGTTTTTCTATAGATCGTATAGGATTCCGTGTAAAAGTGGATCATACATGAGTCTATGAGAATAGAGGAGAAAATACTTAAACAAAGGATGCGGTCATATAGGACATACTATGTAAACATCAATATGTTTAGGGATTATTGACCATATTTTTATAAGGAGGAAATAGACGATGATGGGAAAGAAAATTTTAGTAGTTGATGATGAAAAGCCGATTGCAGATATTTTGAAGTTTAACCTAGAAAAAGAAGGTTTTGAAATAGTAATGGCGCATGATGGTGATGAAGCAATTGAAAAGGCTAATGAAGAACAACCAGATATGGTTTTATTAGATATTATGCTACCAGGTAAAGATGGCTTAGAGGTTTGCCGTGAAATACGTAAAAGCTCAGAAATGCCGATTATTATGCTTACAGCAAAGGACTCTGAGATTGATAAAGTATTAGGGCTTGAGCTTGGGGCCGATGATTATGTAACGAAGCCATTTAGTACGAGGGAATTACTTGCTCGTGTGAAGGCGAATTTACGCCGCCATCAACAGGGTGGTGCTGCAGAAAAAGAAGAAAACACAGAAATGGTTATTGGACCAATTGTTATTAATCCAAATGCATATAGTGTAACGAAGCGCGAGGAAAATATCGAGCTTACACATCGTGAATTTGAGTTGCTACATTATTTAGCGAAACATTTAGGACAAGTTATGACACGCGAACATTTATTACAAACAGTTTGGGGTTATGACTATTTTGGAGATGTGCGCACAGTAGACGTAACAGTACGTCGTTTGCGTGAAAAAATTGAAGATAATCCAAGCCATCCTACTTTAATTGTAACTAGACGTGGAGTAGGGTATTACTTGCGTGACCCAGAGCAGGAATAGTATATGAAGAAAGTTGGTTTTTTTCAATCTATTCATTTGAAATTTGTGCTTATATATATGCTATTAATATTAATAGCGATGCAAGTTATTGGGGTGTATTTCGTAAGGGAATTAGAGAAGAGCCTAGTACAAGGTTTTAGGGATTCTTTAACGCAGCAAACAAACTTATTATCATATAACTTGAAACAAGAGTTTAAAAAAAGTTATACAAAAGCAGAAACAGAGTCAACAGATGAAACAATTAAAACTTCTATTCGAAAATTTGCCTCTGATCAAAAGAAAGTTATACAAGAGGTAAGTGTATTTGATTCGCATAGAAAGTTACTGGCTATTTCAGATGAGTCAAAGCAGAATAAGGTGAATAGAACATCAACTGATATAGCTGTTCAGCGAGTGTTAGTACAAAAAAAGCCAGAAGTGAAAATTGAGAAGGATGGTAGTACAGGCCATCGTGTTCAAGTTATGCTTACTCCGATTCTAGATGATAATGGCAAGGATGCGCTTGGTGTTATATACATCGTTGCATCTATGGAAGATGTATATAAACAAATGAAGGATATAAATCAAATTTTTGCTACGGGAACAGTAATTGCCTTATTAGTAACAGCCGTACTTGGAATTTTATTGGCTCAAACAATTACAAGACCAATTTCAGATATGCGGAGACAAGCAATTGAAATGGCAAAAGGAAATTATTCGAGAAAAGTAAAAGTGCATAGCCATGATGAAATTGGACAACTTGCATTATCCTTCAATAATTTATCAAAAAAATTACAACAAGCTCGTTCTTCTACAGAAAGTGAAAGGCGTAAATTATCATCTGTTTTATCACATATGACAGATGGAGTAATTGCTACTGACCGAAAAGGGGATATTATTTTACTAAACGACCCTGCGGAAAAGATGTTAAATGTTTCTCGTGAAACAGCGCTCGATCAATCTGTTTTAGAGGTATTAGGGATACAGGAAGAATTTACGCTCGATCATTTATATGAAGAGCCAGATTCTGTTTTATTAGATTTTAGTACGAGAAACGAACCATATATTTTACGTGCTAGTTTCTCTGTTATTCAAAAAGAAACAGGGAAAGCAAATGGTTTAATTGCCGTATTATATGATGTAACTGAGCAGGAGCGTATAGAAAGGGAACGCCGTGAGTTTGTGGCAAACGTTTCTCATGAATTAAGAACGCCATTAACAACAATGCGCAGTTACTTAGAAGCACTTACGGACGGTGCGTGGCAAGATCCGAATATCGCACCGCAATTTTTAACAGTTACACAAGAAGAAACAGAAAGAATGATTAGACTTGTAAATGCGTTGTTACAGCTATCTAAACTTGATAGTACAGAGCACCGTTTAATGAAAGAATGGGTTGACTTTACTGATTTCTTTAATAATATTATTGATCGCTTTGAAATGTCTAAAGAGCAAAATGTAAGTTTCAAACGATCTTTCTCTAAGAAATCTAGATTTATTGATATGGATACTGACAAAATTACTCAAGTGCTGTATAACATTATTTCAAACGCATTAAAGTATTCACCAGAAGGTGGAACAGTAACATATCGCTTACGTGATCGTGGTGATTTATTAGAAATTAGCGTAAGTGACCAAGGAATGGGTATTCCAAAAGAAAACGTTGATAAAATCTTTGAACGTTTTTATCGCGTAGATAAAGCTCGCTCAAGACAAATGGGTGGTACGGGACTTGGATTAGCAATTGCAAAAGAAATGATTGAGGCACATGGTGGCTCTATTTGGGCGAAGAGTGAAGAAGGAAAAGGGACAACTATTTATTTCACGTTACCAATGGCAGCGGATGAAGAGGACGATTGGGAATGAGTATGGAAAACTTTAAAACAATAGTTTTAATTAACCTAGTTGTAATTAGTCTATTTCTTACTTTTAACCTATGGACGTATGTGCCAGATTCTACATCCATGCAAAATGCGAAATTTGTACAAGGGAATGAAGGAACGAATCAAACTAAAATTTCCGATGTTGTCCGTCCTACTTCTATCATCGTGCATAAAGATAAAAATCATTATGGGAGCAGAAGAGAGGCAGATATAGAATCAATCTATAAGCCCTTGGAAGTAGGGGAACTACATGAGTTTAGAGAGATATCAATCACTAAGGGGGATTTCCTTTCCTATGTGCATGGTGAAGGGAAAATTGAACTTGTTTTCCCTACCGATATCCCATTTGATGCAGTTAAATCCATGTTTAACATGAAAGAGAAAAGTACAGATAAGCCTAAACATTTTAATCGTATTCTCCTTGATCTTTCTAGGAGTAAGGATCAAGAAATTAAAATTAACTTTGTTTCTGATGGTGATAACTTTAAAATATATGAGACAAAATTAAGTGGTGTGTATTTAAAAGATATTGTAAATGCTCAAAATCAATTTATAGTATCAGCAAAGCCCTATTTTGATTATCAAATCAATGATATGAAAAAGTTATTTTTACCAGATGGAACGACAGAGTTAAACAATATAACATATATTTCATCTAATTTAGCAGTTGATACGTTTAAGAATGCTCTGTTTAGTGATCCTCGTTATTTAAGTCCGATTACTGAGATATCGAAAGAAACATTTACAGATGGTATTAGATCCATGGAAATTGAAAACGATCGTCACATGCTAAATTATAAAAACTCTTCTGTCTTAACTGAGAAAACGATAGATAATTTAATGCTGTTACAAAAAAGCTTTGAATTCGTAAGTGGTCACAGTGGAAGTTTGGATTCATATCGTTTGGACTATATGAATAAAGGAGAGACAGTATTTCGCTTACATGAAGATGGATATTCCGTATTCAATACAGATGGATTAGCTGAATTGAGACAAAAATGGGGATCAGAAGAAGTAATGGAATATGAAAGACCGTTGCTGTCTTTAAATACTAAAGGCATAGAACAGAAGGTTACTCTTCCGTCAGGGCATGTTGTAATAGCATCCCTAGAAAATAATCCAGAGATAAAGAAACAAGTAATTAAGGATATTGGTATTGGATACAAGTTATCACTAGATGGTCAAGTAGTTCGACTACAACCAATTTGGTATGTAAAGCTTGTTGAAGGTGAAACGGGTAAACAGAAAATCTATGAGTGGAGTGAGGGAGGACTAAATGGATTGGGATCGAATTAAAACCATATTTATTGTGACCTTTTTTGTTTTGGACCTCTTTCTCATTTTTCAATTCATTCAAAAGCAAGATAGTAATCAATTGGAGCTTATTGCAGAAACAAAGATAGATCAAGAATTAAAAGCAAACAAAATTACTATAGGGAATATCCCTAAGGAACCGAAAAAAGAGTCATTTATTAGAGCGGAAAATAAAGCCTTTAAAGAAGATGATATACAATCTTTGAAAAATCAAACGGCGCATATACAAAATATGTACAAGATAGAAAGTAAGCTAAAAGAGCCTTTTTTAAATACGAAATCATTATCAAAAGATAAGTATAATGAATTTTTGAAGAACTATGTATTGGATGGACAAAAGTATGAATTTGGAGCGGTGAAAGACTCTAAAATTTATTTCTTCCAAAAATATAAAGATAAGCCTATTTTCTATAATAATCAGGCGATGATTGTTGTGGAATTAAATGAAAAAAATGAACTTGTTTCATATACGCAGACAATGCTAACTGATTTAAAAGAAATGGGCGAAGGTGAAAAAACGAAAGAGCAAGAAATTATTACGGCTCAAACAGCTTTAGAAAATTTATATTTAAAAAATAAAATTCATGGAAATACACATGTTAAAGAAGCGCAAATTGGTTATGCCACTCTTACCGCATCTACTTCTAATAACCAAGTACTTGCTCCAACATGGAATTTAAAAACGGAGCAGAAGCAGGACTTCTTTGTGAATGCAATTGAAGGACAAGTTATGGAATTAGGGGAAAAGGAAAATCAAGTGGTTGATGAACATACTGGAGTGAGAAATAATGGGGTTGCATTTTAGCGTACTTGCAAGTGGAAGTACAGGAAATATGCTATACGTAGGAACCGATGAAAAAAAATTACTAGTCGATGCAGGTTTAAGTGGTAAAGCGACAGAGGCTTTATTTAAACAAGCAGAACTGAATATAAATGATGTATCAGGTATTCTTGTAACACATGAGCATAGTGATCATATTAAAGGGTTAGGTGTATTGGCGCGAAAATATGATTTACCCATTTATGCGAATGAGAAAACATGGAATGCAATGGAACATTTAATAGGAAATATCCCAACTGAGCAAAAATTCATTTTCTCAGTTGGGGATGTGAAAACATTTGGTGATATTGAAGTCGAATCATTTGGAGTTTCTCATGATGCGGCAGAACCGATGTTTTATGCTTTCCATAATAATAATAGGAAATTAGCGCTTATTACAGATACGGGATACGTAAGCGACCGTATGAAGGGCGTTATTAAGGGAGCTAATGCTTTCGTATTTGAAAGTAATCATGATGTGGAAATGCTTCGTATGGGACGTTACCCATGGAGCATTAAACGACGTATTTTAAGCGACGTTGGACATGTTTGTAATGAGGATGCTGCATTAGCAATGGCAGATGTAATTACAGATGAGACAAAGCATATTTATTTAGCCCATTTAAGCTTAGATAATAACATGAAAGAACTAGCCCGTATGTCAGTATCACAAGTACTAGAGGAAAAAGGATTTGGAGTGGGTGAATCCTTTGAAATTCACGATACAGATCCAAAAATGCCTACAAAAATTCAATACGTATAATTCTTCATTTTAGTAAACAATAAAGATGAATATAGTTGTTTTCAGGAAGATGGGTGAACAAATATGTCCTTTATTGATGAAGAAAATTATCGTATGAAACGTGCAGGAAAAAAGAAGCATAAAGGTATAGTTCTTTCTAGTATAGCGGGAACAATTGTAGGGGCTTCTTTATTTGCGTTTGGAGCCCCTTTATTTTCAAATTCTGCTGATACGCTTCCGCAAGCTGAAGCAAGTGGAAGTAATATGATGGCCGAAGCTCAAGGAATTAAACAGATTAGCTTTGTAGATGCTGTTGATCGTGCATCTGAAGCTGTTGTGGGTGTTATTAACATTCAACGAGATAACTTTTCAGAGGCAGATTCAGAGGCTGGTACAGGATCAGGAGTAATTTATAAAAAGACAGATGGTCAAGCTTATATTGTAACGAATAATCATGTTGTAGCTGGAGCGAATCGTATTGAAGTAAGTCTAAGTGACGGTAAGAAGGTTCCTGGAAAAGTATTAGGAACCGATGTAGTCACAGATTTAGCTGTATTAGAAATAGATGCAAAGCATGTGAAAAAAATAATTGAAATTGGCGATTCTAATACTGTTCGCAGAGGAGAGCCAGTCATTGCGATTGGAAATCCACTTGGACTGCAATTTTCGGGAACTGTTACGCAGGGTATTATTTCAGCTAATGAACGTATTGTCCCCGTAGATTTAGATCAAGATGGACATTATGATTGGCAAGTAGAAGTGTTACAAACAGATGCGGCGATTAATCCGGGGAATAGTGGCGGTGCGCTTGTAAATGCAGCAGGACAATTAATTGGTATTAATTCAATGAAAATTGCTGCAAAAGAAGTAGAAGGAATCGGACTTGCTATTCCGGTGACTAGGGCTGTTCCGATTATGAATGAGCTTGAGAAGTATGGGAAAGTAAGAAGACCGTATGTTGGGATTGAACTTAGGTCATTAAATGAAATTCCAAACTATTATTGGTCAAAAACATTACATTTGCCAGGTACTGTAACAGAAGGAGTTTGTATTTTGGATGTGAAAAGTCCTTCGCCAGGCGCGGATGCTGGTTTAAGAGAACATGATGTTATTGTGGCAGTAGATGGAAAACCGATTCGTGATATTATTGGATTCCGCACGGCCTTATATGATAAGGAAATTAATGATAAAATGACTCTTACGTTTTATCGTGGTACAAAAAGAGTAACAACAACAGTGAAATTAGGCATTCAAAAGTATTAAAAACAGGAGGGCCTACCTCCTGTTTTCTATTGTAGAAAAGTGAGGTGAAGAAAATGAATTTACCTTGTTGTTTAGAACATGTTGAATTAGCATTAGATATTATTGTGGATGAGTGTGAAGTTGCGCCAGTTATCAACAATGTGGATAACTCAGAAAAAGAGAAAAAAACATGTGAATTTTGTCAAAATGAGGCGACATATGTTGTATCGAACACAGATTCCCACACAATATGTGGGTAGTATTTGTGGATATGTGGATAAGTTTTGTGGATAACATGTTTGTAAGGTGGAGGATACGTGTGAATATCTCGATTATTTCAATTGGGAAATTAAAAGAAAAATATTTAAAACAAGGTATAGCAGAATACTTAAAACGATTATCAGCATATGCAAAAGTAGAAGTAATTGAATTGCCTGATGAAAAGGCTCCAGAAAATTTAAGTGAAGCAGAAATGTTAATTGTAAAGGAAAAAGAAGGTATACGTATATTGGATAAAATTTCTGATGACACGCATGTGATTGCTTTAGCTATAGAAGGAAAGCAAAAGTCATCAGAAGAATTTGCGGTAAGTCTAGATCGCCTTGCTACATACGGAAAGAGTAAAGTGGCATTTGTAATTGGTGGATCACTTGGACTAAGTTCAGAAGTGATGAAGCGTTCAAACGAATCACTTTCTTTTTCAAAGATGACATTACCACACCAATTGATGCGATTAGTGTTGCTTGAGCAAGTGTATAGAGCGTTTCGGATTAATCGTGGGGAACCTTACCATAAGTAAGGTATTCTATGTAAAACAAAGGTAAGACGCTGATATTATCATATTTATTTTATTATGCCTATAACTGGAGGCTATGTGAATGGTAAGTGATCAGACGAGATATTCTAGGCTCGCGAATATAACAAAAATAATAAATACAAAATTAGAACTACGTGAAGTATTACAGCGTGTGACAATGGCGATATCAGAGGAGATTGTTAGGTGCGATGCTGTTGGAATTTATTTACCCCAGGAAGATGGAACATTTAGAGGATTTGCAGGAAAACCAGAGACCATAAATGGCGTAACGCTCGATACTCAGGTAATTGATCCTGAAGTAGATTTATTGGCAAAAGAAGTTATTGAAACGAAAAAAACCATCTATATTCCTGATACCTCAAAGGATCATCGACCAGATCCGAGACCAGTTGATGCGTTTAAAATTAAGTCCTTATTAGCTCTGCCTATCTCATTTAGGCAAGAGTTATTTGGTCTGGTTTTTTTATTTGATTATGGGATTCCGATGAACTTAACAGATTCAGAAATTCAAAGTGTTGAAGCTTATGTAAATATGGCCGCGGTCGCAATTCAAAACGCAAATAATTTAACACAAAAGGAAAACCTTATTGCTGAGAAGCAGCTGTTACTAAATGTTACCCGTGATTTATCAATGTGTTCCTCGATACAGGAGAGTTTTGATAAATGCTTTTTTTACTTAGAACAGATTTTAGAAAGTAAAAATATGACTGCCCATCTTCTAGATCCGCTAGACAAAACAACGATTAAAACAACGAAATTAAGTAAGGGCTGTGATTGGACAGAGAAAAGCTATGAAGCCAAGATCCAAGAGGTTATTCAAACAAAAAATATAGATAGTAAGGATTTATTGATGATTCCATTGGTTTCAATGGGAGAAGTATTAGGGGTAATCGTCGTTGGCAAAGAAGGAAAAGCTCACAATTATGATAATTCTCAAATTCAACTAGCAAAATCTATCGTTGATGCCACAGCCCCTACGTTTTCAAATTTGTTATATATGGATAAATTAGAAAGTATAGTGGAAGAGCGAACGGGAGAGCTAGCTGCTGCTAATGAAAAAGTTACAAGTGTGATTGAATGTATTACGGATGGATTCTTTACTTTAAATAATAAATGGGAATTTACGTACGTAAATAAGCACCAATATTTTCCGCAAAGAAAAACAGCAAAAGATGTATTAGGAAAGAATATATGGGATGTTTTCCCGAGTGACATCGACACAGTTATGTATAAGGAATTTCATCGTGCAATGTCAGAGCGAACTACAGTTCATTTCGAATTTCTTTCTACTGCAGATGAATATTGGCACGAAGTTATTGCATACCCGTATGATGATGGTATTTGCTGTATTTTTAAAAACATAACGGAAAAAAAGAAATATGAACAGGAATTGAAAAGATTATCTAACATTGATTTAATAGGGCAAATGGCAGCAGGTATCAGCCATGAAATTAGAAATCCAATGACAACGGTACTAGGATTTTTGCAGTTATTAAAAGAAGAGAATACCTATGAGAAACATAATAAGTACTTTCATTTAATGATTGAAGAACTTAACCGTGCCAATTCTATTATTACTGAATTTCTCTCAATGGGGAATACAAGGAAATTGGATTTGCAGATGTTAGATTTAAATTCAATTATCCGCGATATTATTCCTTTAATAAAGGTTGATACGCACAATCAAAATAAGTATATTCAAGTCGATACAAATGACATTCCGGAATTACTTTTAAATCGTAATGAGATACGGCAATTATTAATGAATCTATATCGTAATGGCTTAGAAGCGATGAATACAGGGAAAGTTCTAACCATTAGCACCTACAAGGAAGGTCAAAATTGTGTGGTGCTTGCAGTGCGCGATCAAGGAAAAGGTATTAGGCCTGAAGTATTAGAAAAACTGGGTACGCCATTTTACACGACCAAAGATAATGGAACTGGATTGGGGTTAGGTGTATGTTATGCCATTGCTGCCCGCCATAATGCAAAAATAGAAATTAAAACAGGATCAGAAGGCACTACATTTTTTGTTAAATTTAATTATAAAGATAATAAAAAATAACCTTATTTAGGTTAGTTATGATGAACCGTATCATAAATAAATTTATTCTTTGCATATAAAAAGGATAAAAAGACCATTGGACAAAAATTACCGATGGTCTTTTAAATATTATTAGATGGTATGTAGATTTCCTAAAATAAGTATGTTTCTATTTCCATAAAAATATGCTGTAATATGAAGAGGAAAAAGTATAAGTAGTTAGAGAAGTGAGGAATTAAAGGTGAAGAAGTTTAAGAAGTTTTACTTGGAGATTACGAGTGTGTGTAATCTTGCGTGTAGCTTTTGTCCGCCGACGGAAAGGCAGAAGCAATTCATTTCTGTAGAGGATTTTGCTAAAAGATTAGACCAAATTAAACCTCACACAGACTACATTTATTTGCACGTGAAGGGTGAGCCATTGCTCCATCCGAAAATAGATCAACTATTAGACTTAAGTCATGAAAAAGGGTTTAAAGTTAATATTACAACGAACGGAACGTTAATTAATAAGAGAAGGCATAGACTGTTAAATAAGCCCGCGTTAAGACAAATGAATTTTTCACTGCATAGTTTTGATGGGCACCCAGGTTCGCAAGATAAAGAAGGCTATGTAAGGAGTATACTTTCCTTCATTAGGGAAGCGACAAGTCAATCAGATTTAATTGTATCGTTAAGGTTATGGAATTTAACTCAGGATAATAAAACAAATGCTGAAATCCAGAAAAATAGAGAGTTATTATCCATAATTGAAAATGAATTTGATCTATCTTATCAGATTGAAGAGAAGCTTACACCAGGAAAAGGTATAAAAATTGCAGAACGTGTCTTTATTAATCAAGACTATGAATTCCAGTGGCCAGCATTACATGAAGAAGAGGATGATGGGAAAGGATTCTGTCATGGACTTCGTAATCAGGCAGGGATTTTAGCCAATGGGACGGTTATTCCTTGTTGTTTAGATGGTGAAGGGATTATTAACCTTGGAAATATTAATAATGATTCATTTTCTAACATTATAGAAGGTGAAAGAGCAACAAACATTGTCGATGGATTTTCAAAAAGAGTTGCGGTTGAAGAACTTTGTAGGAAATGTGGATACCGCAAAAGGTTTGGGAAGTAAATATAAAATAAGCCCTCATAAAGCGAGGGCTTATTTTTTTATTCTTGATAAGAATGCTCTAATTCATCAATTAATGAACCAACGTAAGAAACAGCTTTACGGATTGCATCTGGTTTTGACATATCTATTCCGGCATGTTTCATTAGTTCAAGTGGTTTCATTGTACCACCAGCGCGAAGCACATCTAACCAGCGATCAATAGCAGGTTGTCCTTCTTCTTTAATCATTTGAGCTACTGCAGTAGATGCAGTGAGGCCTGCGGAATATGTGTAAGAATATAGCCCCATATAATAATGAGGCTGACGCATCCAAGTTAAGCCCGCACCTTCATCGATTTCCACAGAATCTCCCCAGAATGTCGAAAGGACATTTGTTTTAATTTCAGTTAAAGTTGTAGCTGTAAGGGCCTGTCCTTCTTCTGCTAGAGCATATACTCTACGTTGATATTCACCCTCAAGTAAATGAGTAACAAAGTTGTGATAATATGTGCCGAGTAGTTGTAGAATGACCGATCTGCGCATTCTCTTATCGTCGGTAGTCGCTAGTAAATGCTGAGCTAATAGTAATTCATTCATAGTTGATGGTGCTTCAACAAAGTACATAGATGGACGTACGTTCATGATACGTTGATTTTTATTTGCTAAATAGAAATGACCAGCATGTCCAAATTCATGTGCTAATGTGAAGCATCCACGCATCGTATTTTGCCATGTAATTAAAATATAGGGATGAGAGCCGTATGGACTTGAGCAAAATGCCCCTGTTGATTTGCCTACGTTATCTGCAAGATCTACCCATCTTTCTTTGAATCCTTTTTCGATTATGGAACTATATTCATCGCCTAATACTTTTAAAGAATCTTGAATGAGCGTGCCTGCTTCTTCATAAGTAATCGCCGGATTAAATTCGGGATCTAAAGGTGCATGTAAGTCACAGAAAAGCATTTGATCGAGTCCTAATACTTTCTTTTTTAAATCTGCAAAACGGCGCATATGAGGTGCTAATTCTTTATAAATAATATCAAGTTGGTTGTTATACGTTTCAAGTGGAACCTTTTGTGGTTCTAATAGCATATGGGTAACGGATTCATATTTACGTAAACGAGAAAGTGTTACTTGTTTTTTTACTTCGGTAGCATATGTAGTCGCAACTGTATTTTTATAGCGTCTCAAAGTGGAAACAAATGATGAGTATGCTTTTCTACGTATGTATGCGCTTGGAGAAAATTCATATTTGCTTTCAAATAATGCGAAAGAAACAGGGAGTTCGTTTCCTTGTTCGTCTTGTATAGAAGTGAAATCCATATCTGCCAATTTAGTCATGCCGTAAATTTTGTATGGAGAACTATGAACTTCGCCAAGTGCAGCAAGTGCTTCTTCTGTTTCAGGAGAGAGTGTGTGCTGCCTTTTTTGGAGTATTTCTAGTAACGACTTACGGAAAGGTTCGAGTTTTGTTTCTTCAGTTAAATATTTTTCAATTGTTCCTTCGTCGAATGAGAGGATTTCATTATGAATAAAGGATAGTGCAGTATGTACTTTCGTCCATAAAGCAGAAATTTTGGAAGAGTTCGCTTGAATGATTGGATTTGTACGATCAGTAGATTCTTTTAAATTTGCATATGAGTACAGTTTTGTTAACTTCATTAAAAGCTCTTCTTCTAAAAGTAGACAATTTAATAAAGTTGTGGAGTTAGTATGTAACCGTCCTTTAAATGCATCAAGTTTCTGTATATTATTTTCTAATACGTTTAATGCGGTATGCCACTCATCATCAGACTTATACAAATCAGACAAATCCCATTTTAGTTCGTTAGGTACTTCCGCACGAACAAGACGATTCTCAATTATAGTTTTCATGTCTTACATCCCCCTTATTAAAAGCATCTAAAAATATGATACTAGAAAATTCAGTAAAATAAAAATATTTTACATTTTTATATATGAAAAAGAAGGAGAAGCATAGAAATGCTTCTCCTTCTTTTTAAATTTAAGAATTAATATACTTTGTCACCATTGAAAATCGAGTTTTTCACGACAACATAATCTACAGTACGAATAGCATCTAGTTTTGTTCCACCAGCGTAAGAGATAGAAGATTGAAGATCTTGTTCCATTTCGATTAACGTATCTTCTAAAGAACCTTTATGCTCAACGAACATTTTCTTACCTTCAACGTTTTTCTTCTCACCCTTTTGGAATTCAGAAGCAGAACCGAAGTATTCTTTATAAAGTTTGCCATCTCTTTCGATAGTTTCCCCTGGAGACTCTTCGTGACCAGCGAATAGAGAACCGATCATTACCATAGTTGCCCCAAATCGAATAGATTTAGCTACGTCGCCGTGTGTACGAATACCACCATCAGCGATAATTGGCTTACTTGCAGCTTTTGCACACCAGCGAAGTGCAGCTAGCTGCCAACCACCAGTTCCGAAGCCTGTTTTAATTTTAGTAATACAAACTTTACCAGGTCCAATACCAACTTTTGTTGCATCAGCACCAGCATTTTCTAATTCTCTTACCGCTTCTGGAGTTCCAACGTTTCCAGCGATAACGAAGCTCTCTGGTAAATGTTTTTTAATATGTTGAATCATGTTGATCACAGCATTAGAATGACCGTGTGCGATATCAATCGTGATATATTCAGGTGTAAGTTGCTCAGCAGCTAATTGTTGTACGAATTCATATTCGTCCTCTTTTACACCAACGCTGATAGAAGCGATTAATCCACGTGATTGCATATCTCTAATGAATGAGATTCGTTTCTCTGGTTGGAAACGATGCATGATATAGAAGTAATTGTTTTCAGCTAAATAAGTTGCGATTCTTTCATCAATAATCGTTTGCATATTTGCAGGCACGACAGGTAATTTAAATTTATGTTTTCCTAAAGTGACAGTTGTATCACATTCAGAGCGGCTATTTACAATACATTTTGCAGGAATTAATTGAATATCTTCATAGTCGAATACGTTTTCCATCATTTACACCCCTAAAATACGAATATTTTATTTTTATTAATCAAAAATGTTCGTCCATAGGATAATTTACATTATTTTTATTAAGAAGTCAAAGGATTTCTTAACGTTTTTTGAAAAAGTAGATTTTATATCTGAAAAACAACGTTAAAAACGAATTTAAAACGTTTTTTTAATTGTATTGTTCGTTTATGGAAAAGGTTGAAAAATTGAGATAATTACACAAGATTGTATGTATTCTTTTTATTTTTTGGTAGGGCGAGGGTACTATGAAAGGGTTAATGCTAACAATACGAGCAAAAGATGTTATCAATTAGTTGAACAATATATGAAATGATAAGGTTTATTTCTATATAAAAAGATGAATCTGGCATGATCCACCTTTTTATGTGAGGTTTCAAGTATAATAAGTAGGGTGATAGTAACGTATACAAAAGATAAAAAAGAAAATAATACAGAATAAAATGAGGTTAATATATGAGTAAAAAAAGTTTTTCTGATTATAAATTAAGTAAGGAAATTGTAAGGGCACTTACTGGGTTAGGATATGATCATCCAACAGAAGTACAAGGTGAGGTTATTCCAGTCGCATTACAAAAGAAGGATCTTGTTGTGAAGTCCCAGACTGGAAGTGGAAAAACAGCTTCATTTGGTATTCCACTTTGTGAAATGGTGGAGTGGGAAGAGAATAAACCACAAGCATTAGTTTTAACACCAACGAGAGAGCTTGCGGTACAGGTAAAAGAAGATATTACGAATATAGGTCGATTCAAAAGGATTAAGGCTGCGGCAGTTTATGGGAAATCTCCATTTGCACGTCAAAAATTAGAATTAAAGCAAAAGACACATATTGTAGTTGGGACTCCTGGTCGTGTGTTGGATCATATTGAAAAGGGTACCCTTTCTTTAGAGTGTTTGAAGTATTTAGTTATTGATGAAGCAGATGAGATGCTAAATATGGGCTTTATCGATCAAGTAGAGGCAATTATTGATGAATTACCTAAAAAAAGAATGACAATGTTATTTTCAGCAACACTTCCAGAAGATGTTGAAAAATTATCTCGTACATATATGAATTCACCAATTCATATTGAAATTAAAGCGGCCGGGATTACAACGGATAAAATTGAACATACTCTTTTTGAGGTGATAGAAGACGAGAAGCTTTCACTACTTAAAGATGTAACAACGATTGAGAATCCTGATAGTTGTATTATTTTCTGTCGTACACAAGAAAATGTAGATCATGTATATAGACAGTTAAAACGAGCTAACTATCCTTGCGACAAAATACATGGTGGTATGGTACAAGAAGATCGTTTTGAAGTCATGGATGATTTTAGAAAAGGGAAATTCCGTTATTTAGTAGCAACAGACGTGGCTGCGAGAGGAATCGATATTGATAATATTACACATGTTATTAATTATGATATTACACTTGAAAAAGAAAGCTATGTACATCGTACTGGAAGAACGGGACGAGCTGGAAATAGTGGAAAAGCTATTACATTTATAACACCATATGAAAATAGATTTTTAGAAGAGATTGAGGATTATATTGGTTTTGAAATTCCAAAGGCAATTGGACCTTCAAAAGAAGAAGTTATGAAAGAGAAAGCTGCATTTGAAGAAAAGATACATGCTAAACCAATTATAAAGAAAGATAAAAATGCGGACATAAACAAAGGCATTATGAAGCTGTACTTTAATGGCGGGAAGAAAAAGAAAATTAGAGCGGTAGATTTCGTCGGTACAATTGCTAAAATTAAAGGTGTTACAGCAGAAGATATAGGCATTATTACGATACAAGATAACGTTTCTTACGTTGAAATATTAAATGGAAAAGGACCACTTGTCTTGAAAGTCATGAAGACTACAACGATTAAAGGGAAACAATTAAAAGTTCATGAGGCAATTAAGTAAATAAAAAACTATCCACTTTAATAGGTGGATAGTTTTTTATTTATGATTTTTTCAAATCATCAACTAGTTGCTCTGCTAAACGTCTATACATATTACTCATAGTCACGAAGGATGTTAGTAGTAGAAATTTTTCTAGCTTTGTATCTTCTAAGGAAGAAATCTCATTTACTTCTGTAACACGTTTATTTACGTCTTGTTTAAAGCTTTCGACATTGCTTTCAGTAAGAGTAAGATAATTTTTATATACCGCATTTAATTCAAATGAATCATCGTTTAATAAGGAGTCATTTATATTTTCTAATGAACTTTTTATATCGTTAATGGAGAGTGCGCCCTTTAATTGGTAAATCAGGCTAATTAAAATCATATGCTCTTTTGAATACTTTTTATTTTTGATAGGGATAAATAGTTTCCCTTTTGCGTAATTATTAATCATCGTTTTTGTTAATACTTTTTCATCATCAGTTCTCGTTGTATCTGCATAAGTATTCTCAAATAGTTGGACAACTTGGTCTACATATAAGTCAACATTTGGAATATCCTCAAGTTTAATATTTTTTTCTAAATGTAATGTCTCAAGTAATTCATTTATATTTTCCACGTAGAATCCCTCACTTTTATAACTTAGTGGAACTTAATGTTTAATATATCTTTAAATATGGTATTACGAAACAAATGAATTGTAAATGTTGACCTTAAAAAGAAATGTGTATATAATTACATGTAGTTATCGAAACTACATGTAATTATATGAGGGGTGTTATTATGAATACTTATGTAAGGGAACCAGTTAACGCATTTACTCACTTAGGTGGAGCGATATTATCATTTATTGCCTTATTAGCTATGCTTGTGAAAGTTTCTATTAAGATGCCATCATTTGCTGCAATTACAGCTGTTATTTTGTTTGGTATTGGAATGATGGTCCTTTATACGGCGTCAGCTGTGTATCATAGTGTTGTGGCCAATGAACGTGTTATTTACTTCTTTAGGAAGCTAGATCATTCTATGATTTTTATATTAATTGCAGGTACATATGCACCCTTTTGCTTGATTACATTAAATTCAGCAAGTGGTTTACTATTATTTTGTTTAGTCTATGCAACTGCGATTTGTGGCATTGTATTTAAAATGTTTTGGTTTAATTGTCCAAGATGGTTATCGACAGCAATTTATATTACGATGGGTTGGTTAATTGTTTTATTCTTTGCACCGTTAGCTGAGAATTTAAGTACAGGAGGCATTATTTTCTTAGTACTTGGAGGCATTTTTTATACAATTGGTGGATTTATTTATGGAACAAAGCCAAAATGGTTAGAGTTTAAATATATGGGGCATCATGAAATTTTTCATGTTTTTGTATTATTAGGTAGTCTTGCGCATTTTCTAAGTGTATATTGTTACGTAATTTAATAAAAAAACGCCACATAATATGAAGTGAACCCGAATAGTGGTACATGAAAAAAACACCTCCTGAATTCGCATACTAAGTATGCAAATTCAATGGAGGTGTTTTTGGTTTGAAGACAAGAGTTCATTA
>NZ_JAKUDW010000042.1:0-47264 GCF_022662595.1 Bacillus cereus group sp. BfR-BA-01524
ATAGTTAATGAAGTTAGTTATTCCGAAGCAACATGGTGCATGGGCCATGCTTGTTATACCTTTTCTATTAAGTGTCATACTTGGGAAACCTACTATTTATCATATTCCATTGTTTATAGCATGGTTTTTTATCTATTTAGCTACATATCCATTTCTTACGTACATAAAGCAAAGACGAAAAAAAGAGTTTTTACACGCCGCAATTGTTTATTTTAGTATTGCGTTCCTATTCGGGATGATTTCTTTATTATATGAGTGGCGAATTCTTTTATTCGTAATAGTAATGATTCCATTATTTATAGTAAATATGTATTATGCTCGTCAAAAAAATGAAAGAGCACTATTAAATGATATCTGTGCAATTATTATATTTTGTATCGGTGGGTTAATTAGTTATTATTTTTCAATGAAGCAAATCGATCATATAGCATTATTCATTGCGCTTATTTCATTCTTATACTTTTTAGGTAGTACGTTTTATGTGAAAACGATGATTCGTGAAAAAAATAATCCGAAGTATCGTCTTATATCTTGGGGATATCATATCGTATTAACTATAATTGTATTTATGATTAATCCGTGGTGTTCTCTTATTTTTATACCAAGTGTCATCCGAGCAATTGTGTTGTATGGCAAAAAAATCTCTATTATAAAAGTAGGGATTTTAGAAATTGCTAATTCTGTATATTTTTTAATCATAACGGCAATAATTATGAAGTATGCCATTTGAAAAAACTTCCCATCGATAGATGGGAAGTTTTTAATCTTTTTCTAAAATGTGAACGGTGTACTCGCAACGTTGAATAGCTTGTTCAACAGCATAAAGTGATTGTTCAATACGAGCACGATTAAAATCTTTTTCAACTGTTTCAAGTGCTTCTTCTAAACAGTGTTTTGCTTCTTGTAATGATTGAAAAGAATCTTGTACATATCCGCGAGCATTTTGATGCATTTTATAATCCTCCTTGGCTGTTCATATACGAGTAGTATGAACAGTAAGAAAGAAAATATAATTTGTTATATTTATTATATTTGTTTGACAATTAAAGTGAAATTACGTATAGTAAGATTTAAGTGAATATTTTCTTATCCAGAGAGGTGGAGGGACTGGCCCGATGAAACCCAGCAACCGCGATGCAGGTGCTAATTCCAGCAGAACATATTTGTTCTGGGAGATAAGACGAAGATATATACGTAACTTCTTCTTATCGGAGAGGTTTTTTTGTTGCAAAAAAAACCGATTACGAAAATTTATATTAAGAAGAAAGGGGTTGCGAATTACTGTGACACTCGAAAAATACGTAAAACTGCGTAGTACAGTTTATGAATATATGATAGAGCAAGATAAGCCGATATCATTGTTAGATATTCAAGAACATATCGTTTCGCATCATGAAGGAAAATTCACGAAAAAAATGTTACATCAATTTTATTTATCAAGGCTATTAGACGAACTGAAACTGGATGGGAAAATTACATTAGCTGATGAATATCTCTATGCTGAAAAAGGGGTATTTTATAAGGCGAGAAAAGGGAGCTAAGCTCTCTTTTTTTTAAAAATAACGGAGTATGTAGAGTAAAAGACTGCTAAAGCAGCCTGATACAGGGAATGGTGTTGAGTGTGTAGTGTCAAAAATTGAATGTGCCTGAAAGAGGCAATTCGTATCGGCTGCAAATGAAAAGAGACACCTTCGCCGAATAGGTGTCGGTCGTTTTGTAAAATAGACTTGCTATTTAACAGTTCTTAGAATAACATGCAGGGTTTTGGAAGTCAAAAGGGAATTAAAGGAAGGGGTACAATTATGTACGCTTACTTATTAAAAGATATAACGAAATGGATCCCAAAGTACGTTGTAGATAAGGGATATGAATATTATGAAGATGGACATATAGAAGATGTTGAAATACAAGATAACAAAGTGTTTGCATTCGTTACTGGAAATGCAGGGAATTATGAAGTAGTTATCGATCTCGAAGATTTTTCAAAAAGTAGTTGCGAATGTCCGTATGAAAATTATTGTAAACATATGGCGGCAGTTGTTTATGATATTCAAGGTGCTGGTGAGAGTGCAGTTAAAGAGAAACTAAAAGATTTAGAAAAAGAAGAGTTACTTACTGTATTAAATCGACTGTTGCAAAGTTCGAAAAACGTACAAATTGTAGAGAAGTTGTTAAAGAAGGGGTAACTTTAAAGATAGAGGGAGTTGTTTTGTAGTGAACGTACTGATTATATACGCTCATCCTAATCCTTCAAGTTTTAACGGGGCAATTTTAGAGCATGTGCAAAAAGGGCTACAGGAAACAAATCATTCGGTTACGTTGCTTGATTTATACAAGGAACAATTTGATCCGGTACTTGTATTCAATGAAGAGAAGAAAAGACGTGATTTAGTAAATGAAGAAGAGACAGCGCGGTATAGAAAATTAGTGGAAGAAGCAGATACACTTCTCTTTATATATCCGATATGGTGGTGGGGGATGCCAGCTATTTTAAAAGGTTTTATTGACCGTATTTTCGTAGCTGGATTTGCTTATAAATATGAAGGTGCTCTTCCGAAAGGGTTATTGAAAGGTAAGAAAGCTTGGGTTATTAATACGTTAGACTCGCCTCTATGGTACGTCGCATTGTTATATCGATCAGCAGATTGGATTATGATGAAGAGAGGTGTTTTACGTTTTTGTGGCATTCGTGATATAAAACGGTCAGTTTTTCAATCTGTGAAAACGAGTAAAGTATCAAAGCGCGAAAAATGGTTATTACAAATAGAAGAAAAGGCTCGTACATTATGAATGAAGTCGATCGTATTATAAACTGTTGTCAGTATGATAACGAACTTTTTCGGAAGTATATTACGTGTTTACTTCAATTGAAAAAATGCAGCGATACATTTCAACAAATTCAAATAGAGTTAAGAAATGATTATTTAATAAGGGGAATTTGTGAAAGAGAAGTTGATGAGGTAGTACGGGGAAGTAAAGAATATGAAATGCATTTTCTTCCTAAAGTATTACAGTGGAATTTTTTGAGGGAACATCCACACCTGATTGGAAAAATTTGCGAAGATTTTTTTGCATTTGAGTCATTACATCTTAAGGACATAGAGTGGGATACAGTTATAAATTGCATGGGAAATAAATGATTTATTATGTAAAAAAGCTAGTATAAAACTAGCTTTTCGTTTAAATAACTAAGAAGCATAGACTAATGATGAAACCTGCATATAGTAAGTTAACAACGCAAAATCCCATAATGTCACGAGCACCTAAACCAGCTATCGCTAATGCTGGTAATGCCCAGAAAGGTTGAATTAAATTTGTCCAAGCATCGCCCCATGCAATTGCCATTGCTGTTTTTGCAGCAGGTACACCAAGTTCAGCGCCAGCTGGAATCATAATGGGTGCTTGCACGGCCCATTGACCGCCTCCTGATGGAACAAAGATATTAACGATGCCAGCACTTAAAAATGTAAAGAGAGGAAAAGTCGTTTCATTTGAAATGCTAATAAAGAAATTAGAAATAGCTCCTCCAAGTGAAAGTCCTTCACTATTTGCTCCAATCATCATCCCCATAATTCCTGCGTAAAACGGAAATTGAAGTAAAATGCCAGAAGCACTTTTCGTAGAGTCTGAAAAAGCGCGAATATACTGAATCGGAGTGCGGTGGAAAATAAGTCCAGCAATTAATAACATAAAAATTACGATATCGAGAGTAAGATTAAATCCTTTCGTATAAAAGTAATTGAAAATATAAATGAGACCTAACAATCCAACGCAAAGTGTAATAATGATGCTATTTTCCATTTTTTCAGCGAATGTATTTTTTTCTACTTCTTGAGCAGCAGCTTCTTCATGGAACACGCTAGGATCTACAGTTATCGTATGTTTTTCATCTGGATGCATCGCTTTATTAATGAGAGGCATCGTAACGAGAAAAATAATAACTGGAACGAGAGCGTATGGTGAGAATAGCGTTTCTGAGATTGGAATCGCTTCTTTAATACTGCCAGCTGTCGTTTTAATTAACGTTTCCCCGCCTGTTGCTAATGTCAGAGGAATAGAAGCAGAAAGCCCCGCATGCCAAATGAGAAATCCAGAATAAGAAGAGGCGATTGCTAGTCTATAATCTAATCCTTCTAATTGTCTTGCCACTTCTTTTGCGTATAAAACAGATACAACAATTCCAAAGCCCCAGTTTATGTATGCACCAAGTAAACTTACAATGGAAATGGCAATAATGCCTTGTCCAGTCGTTTTTGGTAGTCTGGCAGCTTTCGTTAATCCTTTTTTAATAAGAGGAGCATTTGCTAAAGCAGATCCAGTCACGAGTACAAGTGCCATTTGCATAGAAAAGGAGAGAAGCCCCCAAATTCCATTACCCCAGTGATTGATCATTTCTACAGGTGTTTGATGAGTCGCAAACATACCGAAGAAGATAACGAAAACAGTTAATAAACATGATAAAATAAACGGTTCTGGCAAGAAGCGTTGCACTAAGGCGACGCAACCATTTGTAAAAGAACGAAACAAAATAGATCAACCTCCTTATGTATATGTATTACAATTATTCGAGGTTATTTGAGAGATAACCTTTAATGTAAAGAAAATTCAGATATTTATAGGGTGGTAATTTATTGATAGATTGATATAGAGCCTCGTATCAGATACTGCTTTTAATATACTAGAAGAAAAACGGTTGTAAATGTGGCTAGCACTTATTGGGAGAGTATAGAGAAAGGTTACTAGCTGGTTTCAAAACAACTGTTGCAAAGGGAGAGGATACTCAATACAATAGTGTTGTATTACATGAGAAATATGTTTAAGCACAAATCTAGCTAAAATGTTTATACAAATAAATTTAATATTTAGGGGGGGTTATGATCAAAAGTTTTTATCTTTTAAAGCCTAAAATGTTTACGGCAGATATGTATTATAAAGTTTTTATTACAGGCGACTGTATATATTTTATAAAGATTGGCGGACAGTTTCATAGTCGACATGCTTATAAAAAACAGTTACCTGGTATTTCTGAGTTACTATTTTTGTTTTGGTTCAAAAAAATCGAGAAAAAACAATTAAACTTAGAAACTGAAATAGATACAAAAATACATACTGGAGATGTACATGAACTTTTGCAATTAAAGAATAACTTTTCCATTAAAACAAATACAATTGAAGAGGTACTATTAAATAAACGAGGAACGTTTCATACAGGTTTTAATGATAATGGGAAAATTTCATTTATATTACAAAATGGTCAAAAAATAAAGTTCATCATCCCGGAAGAAACTTTATTTTCATCTATAGAAGAAATTTTCGACCAATATGAACAGACAATCTTTGTAAGGGAAGTGTTTTAACGCATTCTCCAAAAGATGTGGATGTATTAGTTAAACACTTAATTAAACATGTAAACTGCTTATAGAAATTTTGATAGGCGTGTTTTAAGCAGTTATTCTTTCAGTATCTTCTAATATATAGGAGTATAAATGAAATATCCCAACAAGAAAAAGCTTCCACTACTGTGGAAGCTTTTCTAAATGATGTGCAATATCAATATACATATTTGAGTAAACTGAATGTATTTCATTACTTGGCGTAGCGTTAGAAGAGAAGTGGACAATTACCATATTTGCTTTTGGATCGATGTAAAGTGTTTGTCCGTAACTACCTAACACTTCAAAAGCACCTTGTTCATTGTGTGGAATCCACCATTGATTATGATAAGAAATGGAAGCTCCAGGGCCAATTGCAAGTTCACCTTCTTGGACATTTTTTATATCTTCAGTAATAGAAGAAGGGAGAATTTGTTTTCCGTTATATTCCCCGTTGTTTAATAGTAATTGCCCGAATCTCGCCATATCTCTAGCAGTTGCATTTAAGCCAGCGCTTGCTTGTTCTATTTTCGTTTCATCTGTAACGTAATACGCGTTTTCTTCCATACCAATTTGAGACCAAATTCGTTCGCTAACATTTTCAGCTAATGATTTACCAGTGATAGTTCGAATAACCCAAGCGAGTGTTTCCGCTGATCCGTTATCGTAAGAAAAATCGGAACCAGGAGGTGCAGTTTCTTCTGCTTCTTGTAACATATCGTAAATTTTCATCGGACCGTCGTAGTTTTTACCTCGAGGTAAAATATTGCTCGCTAAATATAGTTGTGCATCTTGATTTTCTAATGCTGGATGTTCATATCCGTGAGTAGGGTACTGTGCAGAAACTTGCATGTCCAATAATTGCTGAAGTGTGGCATTACCGAACGGTGTATTTTTTAATTCTTTTATATATGTGTCAGCTGTTTTTTCTAAGTCAATACGTTTTTCTTCAGCGAGAGATTGTATAATTGCCCCGGTAAAGACCTTTGCTAATGACGCCATACCATGAGGTTCACTCTCGTTATATTTATTGAAATATCGTTCATAAACAAGTTGTTCATTATGTATAACGACAAAAGCATCCGTTTTGTTATCGTCTAAAAGTTTTTTTAGAGGAGTTGTATTTCCGAATCTACGCTCCACAGTAAAATCGTCTAAGTTTTGTAGTGCGGAAGGGAAGTGAGCAATTTGATCAGGATTGTTTTTTACGTTATTAACTAAAGTGAATTCTTTCATATGTGTGTACGACCAGCGTAAGTAAGGGTCATCTAACCAGTTTTCTTTCGTCACATTATGTTTTGATGGGGTCGTTTTATTTTGTTTGAAGTAAGTAAACCCAAGCCCTGTAATTACAAATATGGATGTTAGTATGAGTAAGAGTAGGGGAGATTTTTTTAGTTTCATATAGGTCCCTCCTTTTTATTTCTATTATAAGTATACGCTTCTATTGAAAGAAATACAAAATAAGGAAAGTAAACGGGGAAGTTTACTTTCCTTATTAACGTTAAGCAGAAATTTTTCCGTCTGTAGATTGTTTCTTGAATTTTTGTTTTCGTCCGTGTAATCCGTAATATAAAAGTAAAGTGAAAGCAACGATAATAGCTGCGATAAAATACATATTATGATAACTGGATTTGGCTGCGACAATACCTAGAATGAAAGAACCGAAGCCAATACCACTATCAAAGAATGAGAAATACGTAGCTGTCGCAGAACCACGTCTATGGTTTGGAGCTGCAGAAATCGCAATCGTTTGGAAACTCGGAATTAATGTTCCGTAACCTAAACCGATTAGCATACCTGCGCCAAGGAACCAAAATGACGTTTGTGCTTGGCTTAATATGAACATTCCGATTGTAAAAATAATGATAGCAGGGTAAACAAGTACATTTTCACCGAAGCGATCAAAAATCTTTCCTGTAAATGGACGAGAAATTACAACGACAAGTGCATATACAATGAAGAAATAACTTGCAATTTCACTTAAACCGATTTCTTTCGCATAAATAGGAATGAAGGATAAAATACCACTATAAGAAAAGGCTAAAACAAATCCTGTAAGTGCAATCGGAATAGAAGATGGTTCAATTAAGTCTTTCCATTTCATTTTTTCGCGTTTTTGTTTGCTCACAGGTGCTTCATGCGGAATATTTACAAGTAGTCCTAATAAAAATGCAAGTAATGAAAATACGGAACAAACGATAAATAACACAGTGAACGAAAAATGAGAAATAATTGTTAAACCTAAAAAAGGACCAATTACCATCGGCAGACTCATAAATACGCCGAAATATGCAAGTGCTTCGCCTCGTCTATGAGCTGGCGCAACATCAGTTACAATCGTACCAGTAGCTGTCGTTGCCATCCCGAACCCAATACCGTGTAAGAAGCGAAGGGCAAGTAATAAAAATAAACTTTGCGCACCGAAATACATAACAGTAGCGGCTAAAAATAATGAAAGTGAAATAAATAATATTTTCTTTCTTCCTAAATCATCGAGCCATTTTCCTGTGAATGGTCTACATAAAACAGAAGAAATAAGAAACACAGTTGCAACTAAACCAATTTCCTCAGGTTTTCCTTTTAGGCTGTCTATTACATAGACAGGCAGAGTAGTCATAAGCATGTAAAATGTTAAGAAGAGAAATAGACTACTAAAACAAGTTCCGAGGAAATCCTTCGTCCAAAGTTTCTCACTTTGCATCGTCATCCCTCCAATTTAATCTAAATTTTTAATAATTTGTTGTAACACTTGAAATGCTTGATGTAAATCATCTTCGTTAATACCTTCTAGCGTTTTTTCTTCGAAAGTATCAACTTCTTCTTGCCATACTGGAACCATCTTTATCGCTGTTTCGGATAAAGAAATGAGCTTCTCGCGGCGATCTTTACCTTCTGTACGAATAATCCATCCCATCGTTTCCATACGTGTTAACGTACGAGTCATCGTTGGTGATTCAACATTTAAATATTGGCATAATTCTGTTTGGGTACAAGAACCAGTTTGATTAATGCGGAAAATAACAGCCCACTGCGCACTAAATAACCCAGTTGGAGATACACGCTCATTAAATTTCTTCGTAAACTTTCGAGAAGTCTGGCTGACGATATGAAAAAAATGTTGTTTTTCGTCCATGTATTTTGATCCTTTCAAATTAGTTACCTAGCTAACTATATACTTTTTTATAATAATTGTCTAGTAATAGACATGTTGATTTATGTAAAAAATTCTTATAGGTTTTATGTTGCGAACGTATATTCTACGTGCTATTCTTTAATTAAGTAAAGAATTTTCTTTCTATTAAATAGAATGGGGGAACTTGTGATGATTAAGCCTGCAACAATGGAGTTTGTTTCACTATCGAACGGAGAAACGATTGCATATCAGGAAGTTGGAAGGCGAAATACAGATATTCTTGTACTCATTCACGGGAACATGACATCGTCACAACACTGGGATTTAGTCATTGAAAAGTTGCAAAATCAATACCATATTTACGCTCTTGATTTAAGAGGATTTGGACAATCAACATATAATCAGTCGATAGATTCATTACAAGACTTTGCAGAAGATGTAAAATTATTTATCGACGAGTTAAAGCTAGAGAAATTCTCATTAATGGGCTGGTCAATGGGCGGTGGTGTTGCGATGCAATTTACAGCGAATCACCCAACTTTTGTAGAAAAGTTAATTTTAGTAGAATCAGTAGGAATGAAAGGATACCCAATCTTTAAAAAAGATACGAATGGGCAGCCAATCGTATCAAGTTTAGTAAAGACGAAAGAAGAAATTGCGCAAGATCCAGTACAAATCGCTCCAGTATTAGACGCGATAAAAAATATGAACAAACTATATTACCGTACAGTATGGAATCTATTAATATATACACATAATCAACCTGAACCGGACCGTTATGAAAAGTATTTGGATGATATGTTAACGCAGCGTAATTTCGTAGATGTGAATTATGCGCTCATCACATTTAATATTTCGGATGAACATAATGGGGTTGTAGAGGGAAGTAAGCAAATTCATCGTATTAAGGCGCCGACACTCGTCATACAAGGTGATAGGGATTATGTCGTACCGCAAGTAGTCGGTGAGGAATTAGCGAAACATTTGCCAAATGCAGAGTTGAAGGTATTAGAAGATTGCGGACACTCACCGTTTATTGATTGTTTAGATGTATTTATAAAACATGTAGAAGATTGGTTAGAATAGAAAGAATCCCCAAAATGAAAAGTGTTGCATATACTATAACATTTGTATGTAAAAGGGGAGATTATCAATGCATAAACCATCCTTAATCGCTTATTCGCCATATGATCATCAAATATACAAAAAAATAATGATAGACCCGATGTATATGCAAGTTTTACCAGCTGTAGTTCCTTTACAAATGCAGCAGCCACTCGCAGCTCACATGCAACATTACTTATATGGACCATCATTTTATGAAAATCCATATTTCAAGCACTTTCATAATAATGTGAAAGCACAAGTTTGGGAAGGATAGGAAGCTAAAAGGTTCATTCTTTTAGCTTCTTTTTTATTGCGAATATTCGTACACGCATTTGAAGAAACAGTTTATAATGAAAAGTGGAAGCGTGAGAAGGAGAGGGACAAAGGATGTCAATGCGTTTTACATTTTGGATTATGGTTGGGATTGTAGCAATTTCTGGTTTATCACAAGGAATGCTCTTACCTGCCATTGCAATGATTTTTGAACAAGAAGGGGTTAGTTCAAGTATTAACGGTATTCATGCAACGGCATTATACATTGGGATATTAGTTATTTCGCCGTTTCTTGAAAAACCGATGCAAAGGTTTGGAATGAAGCCAATTATCGTTATAGGTGGGTTTCTCGTTATTATTTCATTATTCTTTTTTACACAAACATTTTCGTTTTGGGTATGGTTTATCCTTAGATTTCTAGTTGGAGTCGGAGATCATATGCTGCATGTCGGAACGCAAACGTGGATCACGACAACATCAGACCCAAGTAAAATAGGGAGACAAGTATCGATATACGGTGTATTCTTCGGAATTGGTTTTGCTGTTGGTCCGTATTTAGCAAGCACTGTGCAGTACGGTCTTGCAACACCATTTATTATATCTACTATACTTTGTTTAATAGGTTGGCTTTTACTACTTCCAACAAAAAATGCATTCCCAGCGCAAGATGAAAGAGAAGTGAAGAGTGAATCATCATTTTCTCGTTATAGACAAGTTGTTGGATTAGGATGGATTGCGTTACTAGGACCACTTGCATATGGCGTACTTGAGGCGATGTTAAATAGTAACTTACCAGTATACGCGCTTCGTAAAGGGTGGTCTGTTTCAGATGTATCCTTCTTATTACCAGCATTTGCAGTTGGGGGTATTATTACACAAATTCCGCTCGGTATATTGAGTGATAAATACGGAAGGGATCGTATATTAACGTGGACGTTTAGCATAAGTACGGGCATTTTTCTACTTGCCGCCGTATTTGATCAATATTACTGGATCGTCTTTGCCTGCATGCTTTTAGCGGGTATGGTTATTGGATCGTGTTTCTCTTTAGGGCTTGGATTTATGACTGATTTATTACCGAGACACTTACTACCGGCAGGTAATATATTATCCGGAATCGCTTTTAGTTTCGGAAGTATTATAGGGCCTGTATTAGGCGGCGTATTTATAGAAAAAATACAGTATACAAGCTTTTTTATTGCGGTTATGATTATAATGGGAATTCTAGCAATGTTATATATGGTCTACATGAAGAATCAATTCGCATCAAGAAAAATAGAAAGCAGGTTAGGGCATGACAAAACAACCTAATAAAAAGAAATTTGAAGTACTTGAAAATGAAACAATTACAGACTGCTTAGCACGTATGGAACAAGAAGGCTACGCTCCGTCTCGTCGTATGGAAGAGCCGATCTTTCATGAAGTAAAGAAAGACGGTAAAACAGTAGTTGAGCCGTGCGGTAGGAAGATTGTTTTTGAAGGGAAATTGAAGTAATCCAATAACAAATTCTCTTTATCGTATAGAGCCATCCAATAGCTGGGTGGCTTGTTTTTTTATTAATCAATGAAGGAAGGAATTAATTAAAATGAATCTCCCTTTCATTTCTCCTAATTGGCTTCTTTATATGGGTCAAAAGATTGCTACTTTTTTCGTATATTGGTAAAATAAGTTCTTGGGTCTTACTTATTGTTATCGGTATAATGTTTGTCGCTTAACGTAAAGAAATTAGTTACAAAGATTCCATAATATTCAAAGGGGGTACAGCAACGATCCCCTCTTTTTGGAGCCACTACAAACGTAAAGCAAGAGAAGAGGCTATATGAACTATTCTTCTATCTTGTTTAGATTAAACGAGTTACTGCAATTGGAACAGGTATATGAAACTAGTCGACATCCTGATGGATCATGTTTTTCTAGCAATCTATCAATTCTGATGGAATTGATAGATTGCTAGAGAATGGAAAATGATTATCTGTATATTCCGAAGTAAATGTAACAGAGTGTCCTTCCATAATTAAGGGTAAAACCAAAATACGTTGTTTTAAAGAATGATTTGTTAGAACTGGTTATAAGTAATAAAACAGAAAAGAGGATCACATGTTAGATACTTTACAGAGAAGTAAAAAGTTTTTTTTATTATGTCTTATTTTTTTAGTGCTTTTAACTGCTTGTGGTAATACAGATGTTAAGACATCTAAAGCTTCATTACCACCGGCTGAATCTAATATAGATACATCATTAAAAGCACCAAATTGGGTAGAGAAGAGTCCTATCCAACAGTCTCCTAATTTTACGGAAGATAAAAAAGTAAAATCGGTTGTGAATTTAATAGCAACGGGTGATAATTTATATCATGACGCAGTAATTAAAGATGGCAAACAAAAAGACGGTTCATATGATTATAACTATATTTATGAAAATATCAAAAAAGCTGTTAAATCAAGTGATCTTGCTATCGTGAACCAGGAGACTCCAATTGCAGGAAATAATCTAAAAGTACAGGGATATCCGACTTTCAATACACCTGAAGAAGTAGGACAATCTTTAGTGGACACTGGATTCAATATAGTGACTCAAGCGACAAATCATGCTATGGATATGGGTATTAAAGGTGTTGCGAATACAAGAGAATACTGGAAGAAATATCCGGATGTTATCCCAGTAGGCATTAATGAGAGTCAAAACGAGCGTAATGAAATAAAAACGATTACAAAAAATGGTATTCGCTTTGCGTTACTAAATTATACATATGGTACGAATGGAATTAAAATTCCGGCTGATAAGTCTTGGGCTTTAAATTTAATTGATAAAAAAGCGATACAAAATGATGTGGAAAAGGCAAAGAGTAGCTCTGATATGGTGATTGTTATGGTGCATTGGGGAGTAGAATATACATCTACACCTTCAAAGCAACAAAAAGAAGTTGCTCAATATTTAACAGATTTAGGTGTAGATGTAGTAATTGGAAATCACCCACATGTAATTCAACCAATTGAGTGGAAAAAAAATAAAGATGGACATGAAACGCTAATCTATTATTCTCTTGGAAATCTTATTTCTGCGCAAGAAAAATTAGAAACATTAGTTGGAGGATTATCTTATGTACAATTTGTTAAGTATGAAGATAAAACTTTTGGTATACGACAAGCGGCAATCGTACCGACAGTAACCGACTATGCTGATGGTAAGAAACAATTTAAAATTCAATTCTTAAAAGATTACTCGGATGAAAATTCTAAAAAACATGGAATTAAAAAGTTTGTCGGCCCCGTTTCTTTGAAGGATTTCAAGGAGATTCCTAGAGACGTGTTGGGAAATTGGTATAAAGACTAATAAACAAAAAGGGAATGAGATACAATTAAAAAATTTATAATTTTAGCATTGGTATTGGCAATGGGATGGAGTCTTGCTGCTTGTAGTGGAAAGCAAACATCTCAGGAAACTACTAATAATAACGATAAAAATAAAAATGAAATACATGCGAAGAAAAAAGATGTTTTACCTATTTCTGATGTTAATGATTGGAGAATTATCCTTGTAAATAGAGAGCATATGTTATCAAAGGAACTAGGAATTGAATTAACAAGTATCACCCAAAATGCGAAGCCAAATATGAAAATAGATAGTAGAATTGCAACTTCCTATCAGGATATGGTAGCAGCTGCAAAAAAAGAGGGAATCAATCTTTATTTAAGATCAGGTTATCGAGCTATAAAATTACAACAAACTTATTATGATGCTTCAGTTAAAAGCTATAAATCTCAAGGTTTGTCGGATAAAGAGGCTAGTGCTAAGGCATTGGAATATCTTCAGTATCCTGGTGCAAGTGAACATCATACTGGATTAGCGTTAGACATTATTTCAGTTGAATGGCAGAATACTGTAGAAGATTTAAATGCAAAATTTGAAACTACCGATGCATTCAAATGGTTAGATAAGAACGCTGCAGAATATGGATTTACTCTCCGCTATCCAAAAGATAAAGAGAATATTACTGGCATTAAGTATGAGCCATGGCACTATCGTTATGTAGGGAAAGAAGTTGCTGTTTATCTAAAAGAAAAAGGGTTAACTTTAGAAGAATATAACGAAAAAATTAAGTCTGGTAAGTAAAAATACACTTTGATTCTATTAAAAAGTCAGATTTGGAGGGTGTGTTAATCTTCCTCCTAGAATTGCGAAAACTGTGTATGATAATGTAAGCACGTATGAACCAGTTATCGTGTGAAACGATGTATGTATAAAGAAGTTACATTTATAAAAGAAGCAATGAAAAAGGATCTGATATTCATATCAGATCCTTTTTCATTCGCAACATAGAATACTTACTTAACTAAACCTTAAAGACTGCCTGCTTTTCAGGTATTACAATAGTAACTTTGCTTTTTTATTTTGGATGTTCGTTTTTCTTAGCTTGATAGACATGTGGAGATAGCTCAAACACTGCGATTAGCATTTTTTTTGTTTGCATGATTTGTGCACTGAATGTTTACTATTGCTTTTAGTTCAACAATAAAGAATTCCGCAATAGATGACAGAACGTATATTTGGTATAATGGAAATATACTACTTAAAATAATGCACATGAGTTATAAAATTTATGTAAAGAGGTAAGGACTACATAACAATAACTAAATGTAAAAGTTCTAGTACATATAGGGTTCAGTTCATGTTAAGCAAATTCGTTATGAGAAAGGAAAAGATGTAATGAATCAAATTTCATTTGAAGATTTATTTGAAGACGAAAAAGAAGATAAAAAAGAAAAGGTAGAGGTAGCCGAAATACCTGCACCTTTATCAGCATTGCAAAAAGATATATTGGAATTAATGGATTCTGAAGAAATAAGTGCACTGGAGCTATGCGAACAATTAATACGATCTGGTAAAATATCAGATGAAAGATTTACAACGAATAAGCCAAAAGCATATGGACAAGTATGCTTAGCATTGGAAGGTTTTGTTACAGAAGGAAAGCTTACTTTTGTTAAAAACGATGAGAAAAGAGATAGGGTGTATAAAGTGAAAGAAGAAATTTCTAACATATAAGTTGTAAAGAGGGAAATGAATGATTTTTAGGGAGGTAGTTCATTTGCTACTTCTACATTAAAAAAAGATGCCAATCTTTCTTGATTGACACCTTTTTTAATAATCTAACATCTAACGTATTTACGTTTGAAACCAACTCTTCCTCTATTGACTTCTTTCTGAATACTTTCGGAAGCATTTAACAAACTGCTTTTTTTATTATCACGTTTTACTTCAACTATACCAACTTCTTTTGCAGTCTCGACTGCTTTTTCGTGTAGTGGCACATATGAAATTGCTACAGTATTTATAAAATTATTCATAGCAGATTTTGTTCGTTCTGGCGCAGCATGAATTGTATTTTTTACAATTTCAAGCATATCGGAAATTTTGCTTTCGGCAAATTCATTGTCTTTGCGATTTCCTAAAAGCCAGCAGTAGCAACTCCAGCCAGCTGACATTCGTAGCTCATCCCCACTTGCAATCCATTTATCAGCAACGTCTTGTGCAATAGTTGACTCCGATAAAGTCACTGCCACTACATAATCAGATAGCATATAAAAATATGCCCCATCGATCCAGCGATCAAAATCAGATTCATTCATGGCTTTTGGATCTGCAATAATACCTGCAAAGTACATAGCATCGTAGTTACCTGTAGCATAAAGTTCCTCAGCTAACTCTTGATTTACTTTTATTTTCTTAGCGATTGGTTTCATAGCACCTGTAGCTACGCCAAAAACTGGCTCGTGTGCACCGTTAGAGATGTATGTTTTTTTCGTTCTTTCCTTACCAAGGGTTTCAAGCTCTTGCATGACTGTTTTAAAATCCATAGCTGTGCACTTCCTTCCTTAATATAAGTAATCATCTAGTTTATATATTTTCAATTCTAATACTAATCGTATGTGAGTAGGATGTCTACTTTCTATAATATTCCCGTATTAATTTTGAAAGCCTAGCTATTCATACTTATGAGGATACTATATTAATGTAAAGGGAGGGACAATACGGATGTAAATAATATTTTATCTTTGGCTCTTTCTCTGTATTATCATGTTATTTTATAATAAGGAAATAAATAGCATTTTAAATTAAGTATGTGAGGTTAGTTATAAATGATAAAGAAATTTACTAGAGTAGTATTAACTATGGTTATGCCAATTGGTCTTATTACGGGGTGTGGGGTTACTGAAAAAACTGAAGCACAAAAGCCGAAAGTGGTACAAACGGAGAAAAAGGACTATATGGATTACTCATATGGTAGCAAAGGTATACTAGTAAGCGGAAAAGCGAAAGAACGGCAACAATACGAGATTGGATATATAGATGATAACAAGTTAATTGGGATTGATGAAAATATTGAAGACTGCATTATTTTAGATAATAAAGATGAAGTAGGTCTCATTTGGAAACAAATAAAGCGTGGATCTATTATTGAAGTGCAATACGGTAAGGATCGCAATGATATTGTAGGCGTGCAATTCGTAGGAGATCGTGAGCCATACGAAATTAGTGATAAGTTTGATCGAAATACGATAAACGAAATTGTCGGACAAGTTAAAGGTAATTTGTAATAGTATATAATGTGAAAGAAATAGCATTTACTGTAGCTATTAAAATGTGGATTGTTGAAAATGCTTTTGACGGTATTGGTAATTAGTTGTAAAATAACTTTTGTTGACGGATTTTGTAAAAAGTATGTTAGATGAAATTCATCTGTAGGGGTGACATATAAATATTTTCTTAATGGACATAAAATAATGAAATTTAAATATATAAATAAAAAGAAAATATATAGAAGTACATAGTAGATTCATATTTTTAAAATTAATGTGACAACAAAGGGAGGTTGAGATATATACACGGCGGGAATGTGTGTATATCTATTTATAATAATGAATAAGACAATCAAACAACAAGTAATCGCACTATCAACAAGCCTAGTGATTTTAGGGAGTGTACCTTTATCAGCATCAGCAGAAGAGATAAACAAATCTCAAACTGATCAACTAAATATTGCTGAAGGAGAACATGGAACGAGCGGATTAAATTATTCTAATTTCAAGTTGGAAGTTCCTGATCATGTACAAATTAACGAAGCAGAAGTATCTGAAAATGAAAAAATGCTTTTAGAAGAATATAAGCATAAACATGATGAAACAGAAGAATTAAACAAAATGAAAGATGCAAAGAAGGGGCAAGTAGCAGAAAAGGAAGCTATTTCAAATATTGAAAAGGCATTTGAATCTGTAGATGGTCGAAATGATGGATCTGATCGTCAAATGAAACCTGTTGCAAAGCCAAGAGGTATTCAATATAGTGCACCGAGTACGAAGAAATATGGAACACTTGCAGGAGTTCCATTTGTAGAGTGGATTGTTCCAGCAGGAAACTCTGATATTCGTCCTGCAAATCCGATGAAAGCACGTTACATTACAATCCATGAGACGGCAAATACGGCCGCTGGTGCTAATGCTGAAAATCATGCGAAATATTTATATAAGCAAGCAACGGAAGGAACTTTCCGAACAGCTTCATGGCATTTTACTGTAGACGATAAACAAATTTATCAACACTTACCAACAAACGAAAATGGTTGGCATGCAGGAGATGGAGATGGATCTGGAAACAGGGAGTCTATCGGTATTGAGATCGCGGTTAACCAAGACGGTGATTACAATAAAGCGTTAGAAAATGCAAAACGACTTGCAGGTTATTTAATGAACAAAGAAGGAATTGGTGCAGATCATATTTACAAGCATCAACAATGGAGCGGGAAAAAATGTCCTGATATTTTAATTTCACGTGGTAATTGGGCTGGTTTCGTACAAGGAATTCAATGGTATGCAAATATAAATGCGCAGATTGATACGCCTTTACAAGATAAAAATGAATCATTTGATCCAAATGAAAATAATCCAGCTGAACCTAGCATGGAACTAGTGGTAAATGGTAGCGGCATCAATGTGCGTAGTGATGCGGGTATTGAACATCGTGTTGTACGTAAAGCTTCAAACGGAGATCGTTACAAAGTATTAGCGGTTAAAAATGGTTGGTATAAAGTAGGTAATGGAGAATGGATTTTCTATGACCCAAGTTGGATTAAAATTAACTACAATGTACCAAAGGAAGAAGTACAAAAGCCTAAGGAAGAAGTACAAAAACCAAAAGATGATATTACAGGTGGCTGGTTTGAAGGGCATATTCGTAAATTAAACAGTCTAGGTATTATGCAAGGCGAAGGCAATGGTGTATTTGCGCCATATCGAAATGTAACGAGAGCGGAGTTTGCGAAATTAATCTCGAATGCTCTTAAACTGCCAGAGGGAAATAAGTCATTTGTAGATATTAATGAGGCACATCCATCACTTCATGACGGTATTAAACGTTGTGCAAGTGCAGGAATTATTAATGGTCGTGGTGAAGGGATTTTTGATCCTAACTCACCAATTACTCGTGAAGAAGTATCTATTATGATTGACAAAGTATTACGATACAAAGGAATTACAGGTGAGTTAGTAGCATTACCATTTACAGATAAGCATTTAATAACATACAAAGAATCGGTTCAACGATTATACAGCTTAAAGGTAGTTAATGGTGTTGGAAATAATGAGTTTGATCCCCGAGGTACAGCAACTCGTGGTCAGGCAGCTGCCTTTATTGTGAAGATGTTAGATTCAATGCAAAAATAAAATAAAACTTGAATCAGTGGGGCCACTCGCGTTGCAATCGAGCAGTTTATTCACCGAATTTTGAAATGAGAGTTTTACTGCCTGCAAATAGCAGAATAAATTGTATGTAGAAGCTGACACTGGTAGAAGTAAAAAATAAGAAGAATTTGAAAGGAGCTATCCAAAATAATAATTTGGAATAGCTCCTATTTAGTAGGAAGAACAAATTGTATTTCATAGATTGTAATGTAGAATGCCCTTCCAAGCCCCTCATAAGCCCCTACCAAGTAATAAATCACTAAGAAAAAACCAAAACAACTACAAGAACAAAACAAGCACGAAAAAATGAAACCGGCGTTGTAGTAGTAAAAAAAATTGTAATTCGAATGCCAAAACCATTCCAGCATTCCTATTTTTATAATGAAGGATTAAAATCTTCCTATTTACTAGCAAAGAGTGGAGGGAAACATATGGCGGTATACCGTAATGTGCAGGTGAACTTTTGGCAAGATGAATTCATATTAGATTTAACGCAAGAGGAGCGTTATTTTTACATATATTTGTTAACTGGTACGAAAACGAAGCAATGTGGTATTTACATATTACCGAAGCGTGTGGCAGAGCTTGAAACAGGTTATAGTATGGAGACTGTTGAGAAGTTGCTAAACAGGTTTGTTGAGTATGGAAAGATTTTATATGATACGGAAACGAAAGAGGTATTCATAATAAACTGGTTACACTATAACCCTATTTCAAATACGAATGTAGAAAAGTGCGTATTACGTGAGTTAAAGACTGTAAAAAGTAATGAGTTCATACATATGTTTTTACGTAAATGCCTTGAAGAAGAATACACGATTCCATTATTATTGCAGCATTTTGGTATGCCAAAAGAAGAGGATAATAGTAGTTCACAAGTAGTTATTGAAGAGAAAGAAGAAGCGGAAGAGGTAGAAAGTATAGAAGAGGACGTTCCAAATAGTGAAGTTTATAAGTTTTATGAACAAAATATTAGTAGTTTATCCCCATATATTGTGAAAGAATTGAAGAATTGGATACAAAAATTTTCTGGAGAGAAAGTGTTAGAGGCACTTAAAATTGCGTTTGAAAATAATAAGAAAACGTTAGCTTATGTGAAGGGGATTTTGAGGAATTGGTGTAGCAAAAAGTTAAAGGATTTTAGTGGGGAGAAGTGTGTAATGGGAAGTTTAGAGAGAAGGAAATGTATGTTGAGTAGTGTATTTTAATTTACATTAATTTAATGTAGAATGTACGTTCGTTTTTTGTGGGTTTTATGCTATACTACCATTAAATAAGTGTATTTTTATAATAGATAAAAAGATGCGGGGGGTACAAAGTTTGACTACTAGTACATCTGAGTTGTTTCAATATATTAATATGACAGAAGAACAGGAACAATTAGCACTACGATATATACAGACAAAAGAAGAAGAGATTTTAAAAGATATTGAACTAACGACGATTCGTGATCAAAAAAGAAGCGATTTTGCGGAGCGATTTATAAACGATTTTAGGAAAGTACATAAACAAGATCCGGGTTTCTTTCGGTTATTTTATCATATACTCGAGGAGCAATTATTAAATGTTCTTGTAGTCCGTTTTGCGCATGTCAGTTTTTCTAAAATGAAGGTTTATTTAGAAAAAAGTGCACTACCTTTGGACAAACTTGTAGCAATTGCATGTAAGTATTTATCTAGTATTTCAAGTTACGTCAATGAAGCAGATGTTTTTCTTAGAGAGTTAACAAAAGAGAAACCGAACTATATAGAGGAACAATTACATACTTTACCAACTAAACAGCAATTAACATTACTTCTCGTAATGTTTGATGTAGAGTATGAAAAGTTTCGTACATATAGTTCTTTATTGAATAAGAGGTTAGAAGAACATGCAGAATTTATATTGAAACTGCTAGGGGAAAAGGAAAAGGTTGAAGCAGTTAAACGGTATTTAAAAGGTGAAGATGATAGTGAAGTATTTATAGGTGGGAATTTACCGGAACATATTTGGCGGCTATTATTTTGTGTTCATAAACATTCGAATGTTGCGAGGCGATATATTGAGATATTGGCGAAGAAAAATGTTTGGGGTTTTATAAACTATGCAACACGTTATATGTGTCACACTCTTGGTCAGTCTCAAAACTACAAAAAAACTGGTAGTGTAAATAGAGAAACATATGAAGAAATTCAAAGTTTTTGTACACAGTTTTGGATTTCTAAGGAAAGATTTTTTGCGCATCGTCTTAGGCAACATGATTTGAATAGTGAGGATTTTTGTAAGACGTATGAATATGAATTGCTATGCTTTATGTTGGAGGGAAATCCTGAATTTATTCAACAAACTTTGCAATATGTAAGTAAAATGAATTATCTCATCATCGCACGAACGCTAGCCGAAAAAGGATATGAGCTAAATAGAGGGAAAATGCGAGAAGAATTTTTTGTTGCTGCTTTGCAAATTAAATTGTCTACATTGCGGGATACATATTGTGATTATTTACTAGGGAAGTTGTCACTTGAGGATATAAAGCAAATACTTAAAAATCCGAAATATAGAAGTATGTATTGGGGTATGCCGGTGTTAGAGGTTGCGCTTCTTTGGGATATAGATGATGTAGCGAAAAGGGAAGCTGTACTTACACTACAGTTTGGAGATGATGATAGTGTTAATTTATACGAACTTCTTTACGAATGTTCTGTCAGAGGAGTAGAGCCGAAACAAGTATTAGAAGATCTGCTTTCGTATGGGTTAAGTAAGGAAAAACTTATCGCTTATGCAGTTGAAGAAGCTGCATGCTACAGTGAAGAGAGAAATAAGGCGAAGGAAGCGCTTGTTTGTGTAATTGTAAAAGAACAAGCATATATAATTGAACGGTTTGATGAGTATTCTGCTATGGCAAAAGCATATATTTTAGAAGAGTTAGCAAAGGATAACATGGTTAAAATGCGTCCGATTTTAATTAAAAGCTTAGGGGATTCATCTAAAAAAATGCGTGAGTCTGTAGTTAAACTGCTTTCAAAAGATGTAGAAGCTGCAGCAGATGTAGCAGTTGAACTTCATAATAAAAAGAAGATTGTTCGTGAAAATGTGATGAAAATACTAATAGAGTATAAGCTTGAAAAATATACGAAACTTGTACAGGAAGCTTTGCAAGAAAGTAAAAATGAATCTTTCGCAGGAAAATTCTCGTTTTTATTTCAAACGGAGGAAGAAAAGATCGAAGAACTATGTGCACGTATTTTAACGGAACAAACAAGGAATTCACTTCTGCAATTGATTGGGGATGAGCCACAAATCCGTTTACGTGACTCTAATGAAATTGCTGATGCTGCAATTCCGTTAGCCTATTTACAACAGTATATCTCAGATGCTGTTATTGAGAAGAAAGAAACGGCAGAAGTAATTGGTAGAGCTTTAAATGAAGAGGACTTAAAAGAATATGTGCAAACGATATATCAAATATGGATTTCTCAAGACGCAGATGTGAAGAAGCGTGGAATTCTTTCGTTATACGGAATGTATAGTGACGACAAAATGGTCGACATACTTATAAAGCAAATTGATGAATGGGTGCTTCAAATGAGAGGAAAGATAGCAGCGGATGCCGTTCGTGCTTTAGGTTTGTCTTCATCTAAGCTTGCACTTATGTCTATTCATGCAATAGCATTTAAATATAAACATAAGCAAGTACGTAATGCAGCAAAAGAAGCGCTAAGTCTTGCTGCGAAAACACGTGGTATAACAGAGGAAGAGCTGGAAGATCAATTGGTGCCGGACCTTGGCTTTACTATACATGGTGAAAAGATAATTGATTTCGGGAATCGAAGTTTTACTGCCATTTTAACTACAGAGTCAAAAATTGAATTAGAGACAGAGGAAGGAAAACGTATGAAGTCACTTCCAAAGCCGAATGCAAAAGATGATGTAGAAAAGGCTGAAGAGGCTAAAAAAGAATTAGCCTCTTTAGAGAAGGAACTCCGAACTACTCTTTCAATGCAAAAACAACGATTGGAAGCGGCACTTTCGTTAAAGCGTTATTGGTCACATAATGCATGGAAGTCTGTATTTATGGATAATCCAATTATGAAGCAATTTTCTATTTCACTCATTTGGGGTGAGTATAAGGAAGGGAAGTTGCTGAACGCATTCCGTTATGCAGAAGGTGGCGTGTTCTGTACAATTGACGGGAAGAGTTATGAACTTTCATTTGGCACTGTTATTGGTTTCGTTCATCCGTTAGAATTGTCTGGGGCGGAGAAGGAATTATGGAAAGAGCAATTAGAAAGTGCGGGAATTGTTCAGCCGTTCCTACAAATTGAGCGTCCAGTGTTTGTAGTAGAAGAGAATGATGAGAGTGCTATTGAGAGATTTGGTGGTATTTTAGTAAATGGTCGTTTGTTATTCGGTAAGATGACGAAGCTTGGATGGATCCGTGGATCTGTTCAAGATGGCGGTGTGTATTATACGTTTTATAAAGAAGATACTCGTACTGGATTAGGGGCAGAACTTTCATTTAGCGGAGCGCCGATTGGTTATGAAGATGAAGAAGATGTATGTGTATTTGACATTCAATTTTATAAAGCAGGTACAGTGAATCATGGTTCATATGAATACGATGAAATTGATGATGAAAGACGCATTGTACCAAAAGAAGTAGATAAACGCTTCTTTAGTGAAATGTTATATGATGTGCAAGTAGCGACAGGTGCAAATCTTGGGCATAATGAAAGTTGGCGTAGCAAACGATAAGAAAGACCCCCTTCATTGGTAGGAAAATGAAGGGGGTTTTTCAATGTTTTTAAAAGGTTCTTTCTCAAAAAGAAGCGAATAGTGTGAGAAAGGGGTGGTTATATGGAAGTCGTTATAAAGAAGAAACGAAAAAGGGGAAGAAGAATTTTTATTTGGGCTAGTAGTATCGTTCTCTTGTTAGTTATTTCCGCTGCGATTTTTTTGAACATATATACGTTGAAATCTATGCCAAAGATAGATGGAACGATAAAGCTAGAGGATTTACAACACGCTGTGACGGTGAAGCGGGATAGTAAAGGTGTACCGCATATTAAATCGGAAAATGCACATGATTTATATTTTTCACAAGGATATGTACAAGCGCAAGATCGGTTGTTTCAAATGGATTTAAGTAGAAGACAAGCTTCTGGTATGTTAAGTGAAGTTGTTGGGGAAGCAGCCGTTGACCGAGATAAATTGTTTCGAACACTCGGTTTACGGCGAGCGGCAGAAGCTTCAGTTAGTCAATATGATGGAGAAGCAAAATATGCCCTGCAGTCATTTGCTGATGGGGTGAACGCTTTTATACGTGAGGCGAAAGCGGAAAAGAAATTACCAGTTGAGTTTACTATATTAGGTTATGAGCCTTCTGAATGGTCAATTGTTGATTCTTTAACAATTGGGAAGTATATGGCGTTTGACTTAGGGGGACATTGGCATGGACAGGCGTTTCGATATTGGGCGCTGAAAAACCTTCCGAAAGAGCAAGCAAATGAGCTATTTCCTACATATCCGAAAGATGCACCTAGATTGCTAGCTGAACTAAAAACTACAAATGTGGACGTAGCACAAAGTTTTTCAAAAACGATAATTCCCCCGGAGTTTAACGGTAGTAATAACTGGGTTGTGAGCGGTGAGAAGAGTGCGTCAGGTAAGCCGATTTTAGCAGATGACCCTCATTTATCCCTTGCGACACCTTCTATATGGTATCAAACGAGACTTGAAATGAAAGATTTAAATGTGAGTGGCGTTATTTTCGCTGGAGTACCAGGTGTTATATTAGGCCACAATGACAAAATAGCGTGGGGCGTTACGAATACGGGGCCTGATGTGCAAGATTTATATATTGAGAAGAGAAATCCTAATAATGAAAATGAATTTCTGTATAACGATAAATGGGAGAAAGCTACGGTAGTTGATGAATCGATTAAAGTAAAAGGCGGGAAGACAATTCCTTATAACGTTACGATTACGAGGCATGGGCCAGTAATTTCAGAGTTTGCGGATAAGGGGAAGGAGAAAACGAAAACGAAAACCGTATTCTCTTTAAAGTGGACTGCTTTAGAACCGTCAGCCGAGTTAAAAGCTGTATTAAATATGAATAAGGCAAAAGACTGGAATGAGTTTGAAACCGCTCTTCAAGATTTCCATACACCAACGCAAAACTTTGTGTTTGCATCAAACAATGGCACGATTGCTTATAAAGCGAATGGAAATATACCAGTGCGTAAAAAAGGTGATGGTAGCTTGCCTGTTCCAGGATGGACAGATGAATATGAATGGGAAGGATATATTCCATTTGATCAGCTGCCGAAAGTTATAAATCCGAAAGAAGGGTTTATTTCAACTGCGAATAATAAAATTGTTGATGATGATTATCCGTATCATATTAGCAATACGTGGGCACAGCCATATAGGCAAATGCGTATTCAAGAATTTTTGCAAGAGAAGGAAAAGTATACGGTAAAAGATTTAGAAGAGTTACAGATGGATCAAAAGAATTTATACGGGAAAGAGTTTACTCCTATATTTTTAAAAGAGTTAAATAAAGCATCTTTAAATGAGGTAGAGAAAGAAGGTGTAAACCAATTAACAAAGTGGAATTTTTACGATAGTAAAGATGAAGCGGCACCACTAATTTTTCATTTATTAATGAAAGAGATTTCGAATACGTTATTTTCAAAAGAAATACCGAAAGATGTAATGGAGTTATTTGAAGGGAAGTCACAAGTTGTGGATGAATTAATCCGGAAACAAGTAGCAGGAGAAAATAGTGCATGGTTTTCTAAGCACGGAGGTTTCACAAAAGTTGTGCATACATCGTACGAGAATGTAATGAAGAAATTGCAGAAGGAATATGGACCCGATGTTGGGGGCTGGAAGTGGGGCGATTATCATCAACTCGCTTTTACACATCCAATTTCGAAATCATCGAGTATGTTAGCATTACTAGCTTTTAATCGTGAGAAACCAGTTCCAATTGGCGGAAGTCAAGTTACCGTTCAAGCAGCGAGTTACGGCGAGAACGGCATTGTAAATCACGGAGCTTCTTGGCGATTCGTTATTGATACAAAAGATATGTCAAACGGTTATCATATCGTAGGACCAGGACAGTCGGGACATTTTAGAAGCGATTGGTATCATGATCAAATAGATGATTGGATAAGTGGAACGTATCATACGACTACATTGAATACGGAGGGAATAGAGGGGAAGGTGCTAAATTTAGAACCGAAGTGATAGGGTGTTTTTGTTTGTGGAGGGACTAGTAATAATCTTTTTGATAATGAAAGCTTATCATTTAGAACATAACCCAGTTCTTAAATAATTTTAACAGCCAGCCTACTATCATTTAATTTGATAGTAGGCTGTTTCCATCTTCGAAATACGCTGTAGCAACTTCTTCAGGATTACGATTATTTCCACATGCTGCAAGTGCTGTAACAAATAAAGCCATTACAACTATTAACATGATTATTCCAGTTTTGAGGGGAATTAGTTAACAAAGACCAGGTATTATTTGCAACAGAACGGTCCCTCTGTACCCCTTGTTTCGTCATTTTTCTACGCCATCCAACTTGACAAATGTTTTTTTATCAAACTACAATGAAAATCATTATCAATAATATAGGGAGGATACTTTTGTCAATAAATGAAAAACAATATATTTATAGGTTAATAACCAGATCTTGTTAAGCCGTATGTACTATTTTTAGTTTAGCGTTGCCCAGAATGTACACCAATTAATCTCGCGAATTACAAGAAAACTATTATTGAAATGAGGCGTGCATTGTGAAGTTGGACGTGAATGAGTTAGCAGAGTATCTTGCCAATAATCCTTTCCGAGTAGAAGGAGTATATCGTTATGCTAAAAATCCAGGTGTGCCTTGTGCTGAGTCTACAGATTCTTTCCCAGGATTTGTATTTCCACTTACAGGGAAGACGCAATTTCAATTTAATGGTACGCCGTATATCCTTTCCCCAGGAAAAGTTATACATGGGGGTGCAAAAATGACATTAGCCCATAAAATGCTTGGTGAAATAAACTGGGAATATATTCTTGTTTTATATCAGATAAGCAATTCAGAACGAGAAGACTCTGGCTTTACTCATCAGCATTTTGAATTATTAACAGGACAATCTCCTCGTCTTGTCGAATTACTTATGCGTCTTTGGGATGTGTATAATCAGCGTGGAGGCATTTCGATGCTTCAGACCGAAATGCTGTTTCGCGAAGCGTTGAATGAAGCTTTATTAAGTGTTGTCAATAGAGAAAACAACTATGAGTCGCATACTTTATTCGAACGAATATCTAGTTACGTTCGTAAATACTATTATAAAGATATTACAATACATACGCTTACAGAACAAAATAATGTTAATCGAAATCGTCTTTCTTACGTGTTTAGAAAGCATGCAGGTATGGGGCCAGCAGAATATTTATTGAACTATCGTATAAAGATGGCTCAAAAAATGTTATGTACAAGTGGTGTGCCTGTACAACAAATTGCGCAGGCTGTTGGAATCGCAGACCCTTTTTATTTTAGTAGAGTTTTCAAGAAGCGGGTTGGCATTTCGCCTACTAAATATCGCGAGAAATTCATCAATAATCCATACTAATGTCAACAGGGGTCCATTCTTATTTGAAAATCACTGTTCTATACTTATGGAGAGTTAAAGGAAACATTGGATTGAAAGAACTTTCATTGAAATCACTCCTTTGTACTATCTGAATGAAAAGTTCTGGCCGGAGCATTTTCTTTTTAAGCGTAATGACGACTTTTTTACTTAGATTATTGTAATATAGTGGAAGTTAAAAATGAGGAGGGATTATTATCCATTACCAACCTATTAAACTAAATGACGAGTTATCTAAAATTAACGATTATTGGTATCCACGAGTGATTGGTGAAATGAATGATGATCAAATTCAGCTTTTTAAAGCTAATGGAGATTTTATATGGCATGAGCATCCTAATACGGATAAGCTATTTATTGTGCTTGAAGGGGAGATGTTCATCGATTTCCGTGATGGACAGGTGAAAATTTCTAAGGGCGAGATGTTTATTGTCCCGAGAGGCGTTGAGCATAAACCTTTCACTGAAAAGGAATCCCACATCATGTTGGTAGAGCCTAAAAGGGAAATGGATTGATAATCGTAAAAAGATAAAAAAGGAGCGGAAATCCGTTCCTTTTTTATTTATCTTACTATTTTTAGGAGCTTAGTATGAGTAAGATGTGAATAAAGGATGAATAGCATTTTTATCAATAAAAATTTATTGGATTTTTTGTGGAATATATATGAAACGTTGTATAAAATAATCAAGAAAGCCAAAAATTATAGGGGGGAAAGTTGTGAAGAAAAATAAGAGTTTAATAAGTTTTTTAGGAGTGTTTATTATGTTGTTTTCTTTTTGTTTTCAAGGAAATGTACAGGCAGATGTAAATACTGTTCAATCTGGAAAAATCAAATCAGGAAACGTAACAGTATGGGAAGTTGGAAATGTAGCGAAAGTATTAGCGGATGTGGAGCGCTTAAATTTAAATACAGTAAATGTACCGATTCAAGTGGATATCCCGAATGTGACTTCTACTAACATGGTAATTAATCAAGCGCAAAAGCAACAAGCTATTATTTTAATTCAAGAATTATTAAAGCGTAATATTCAAGTTATAGTGGAACCGTTCCCGTATATTCAGCAGGGGAATGTTGGAGAGACAGAATGGAACCCAAGTAACATTAATGATTTCTTCTGGAATTGGAAGACGGTTATTCTGCAAGATATTTTTAATTCCATTACAAGTAAATACGATGTATATGGACTAAAGATTGCTTCTAATTTCGTGAATATGGAATATGCAGAAGGATACTGGAGCGATACAATTGACTTTGTTCGTAAGCAGTATAAAGGAAATGTTTTGTATCAAATGAACTGGTGGTTAACAGCGAGCTGGGATCCTTCTTATGAAGCGAAGTTTAAAGAGAAAATCAATCGCCCGTATTTAAAAAAGGTGGATATTGTTAGCGTAGACAGTTGGTTTGAAGTTTCAGGAAAAAGAAATCCAACATATGAAGAAGTGAAACAAAGTTTATTTGCGACAACAGTATATAATCGTGGGCAAAATGTTGTTCAGCAATTGGAACAATTACATAATGCAACAGGAAAGCCAGTATACTTCGGTGGATTTAACGTTCCAGCATGTGAACTTGGATTACAAAATCCATGGAATCCAGATGTTTCAAATGTGTTTTCGAAAGATGTACAATTAAATGGATGGCGTGCTTACCGCGATGTATTAGAACCGAAACCATATTTTAAAGGTTTTTCAATTTGGTTTATTGGCTCTAATGATAGTACACATGCGTATCAAATACATAGTAAAGAAGCAGAGGCAGTTATTAACGGGTGGTACCGAAAATAAATTTTATAAAATAGGTAAGTTTTAAAGTTTACTACATATATTTCTAGTGAAAGGCCTTTCACCATCTTATCACCTAGGGGGCAATCATAATGAAATTTTTGTCTTACCTTACAGTAATTTTGGTGATTCTTGGCGGTTTGAATTGGTTATTTGTAGCGTTAGATTACAATGTAGTTGAGAAATGGTTTGGTTCTATGCCGGCGCTTGTGGACACTATTTATTGGCTCTTTGGTCTTTCTGCTATTTATCAAATCTTTGATCGGTTCTTTACGAACGACTAGCTATTATTATTTTATTATTAGAGTGTTAAGTACGATTATGTACTTAACACTTTTTTATGTGTATATAAAAAGTCTGCACTTGCAAGCGATTCCATCGCGTCTTGCGCCGTAATAATAGAAAATAAATTGACCGTATATTATATTTTAGGTTATAATTCAGAAAGTTTAAAAAATAATCGAATGAGAAATAGGGAGGTTATGAGGGTGATGGAGAGAGTCTATAATTTTTCAGCAGGACCATCAATACTCCCTTTGCCAGTTTTAGAGAAAGTGCAAAAGGAGCTATTAAATTATAACGGGACAGGCATGTCTATTATGGAAATGAGTCATCGATCTTCTTATTTTCAAAGTATTATAGAGGAAGCAAGTAACTTACTTCGTGAATTAATGAGCATCCCTGATGAGTATGAAGTTTTATTTTTACAAGGCGGTGCGTCATTACAATTCTCTATGATACCACTGAACTTAATGAATACGTATAAAAAAGCTGGGTACGTACTAACTGGCTCATGGTCTAAAAAGGCACTGCAAGAAGCCGAAAAAGTTGGGGAAGTACAAGTGATTGCTTCTTCTGAAAAAGAGAAGTTTACTACGATTCCTAAACTGGACGGTTTATTAAGTGATGAAAAACTAGATTATGTACATATTACAACGAATAATACAATTGAAGGGACAAAATATGTGGACATTCCACATGTAGAAAGAGTGCCGCTCGTTGCGGATATGTCCTCAAATATTTTATCAGAGAGATATGATGTTTCGAAGTTTGGTCTTATATATGCGGGGGCGCAAAAGAATTTAGGACCTGCGGGCTTAACGATTGCTATTATAAAAAGAGATTTAATTGGGGGAGCAGATCGCTCTTGTCCGACAATGTTAAATTATGAAACTTACAGTAAAAATAACTCCTTATATAATACACCGCCATCCTTTAGTATTTACGTAACAAAACTTGTACTAGAGTGGTTGAAAGAGCAAGGCGGAGTATCTGCGATTGAAGAACAAAATAAAATGAAATCTTCACTTCTTTATCATTTTTTAGATGAATCTAAATTGTTTACTTCACCAGTTGACCCTGCGTATCGATCACTTATGAACATTCCATTTACAACACCGTCAGAAGAACTTAACAATGAGTTTTTACAAAAGGCGAAGGAACGCGGTTTCGTTACGCTAAAAGGACATCGCTCAGTCGGCGGTATGCGTGCAAGTATTTACAATGCGATGCCAGCACACGGTGTAAAACAATTAGTAGATTATATGAAGGAATTTGAGCTTGAGAATAGATAGGGAGATGGGGATATGTTTCGTGTTCAAACGTTAAATCAAATTGCAGAAAAAGGTTTACAAGTTTTTACTGAAGAACGTTATGAAGTAGGGGATAAAATCAATCACCCAGATGGGATTTTGCTTCGTAGCTACTCTTTACATCAAGAAGAGTTTTCAAAAGACTTAAAGGCGATTGCAAGAGCTGGCGCTGGTGTAAATAATATTCCTGTCGAGCGATGTACAGAAAAAGGAATTGTAGTATTTAACACGCCGGGGGCAAATGCAAACGCCGTAAAGGAACTCATTATTGCCAGTCTTATTATGTCTTCACGTAACATTATTAATGGTGTAAGTTGGACGAAAAACTTAGAGGGTGAAGAAGTACCACAGCTTGTTGAATCAGGAAAAAAACAATTCGTTGGATCAGAAATTGCAGGGAAACGTCTAGGTGTTATCGGACTTGGCGCAATCGGTGCTTTAGTTGCGAACGATGCGTTAGCGTTAGGGATGGATGTTATCGGATATGATCCTTATATTTCAGTTGAAACAGCTTGGCGTCTTTCTACACATGTGCAAAGAGCATTTAGCCTTGATGAAATTTTTGCAACGTGTGATTATATTACACTGCATATTCCTCTTACGAATCAAACGAAGGGGATTATTGGGGAACACGCTGTAGAGAAGATGAAAAGAGGGATGCGTCTATTTAATTTCTCTAGAGGAGAACTTGTAGATGAAAAGGTTCTTCAAAAAGCATTAGAAGAAGATATTATTACACATTACGTAACGGATTTCCCAAATGAAAATGTAATAAAGATGAAAAATGTAACAGCGACGCCTCACCTTGGTGCATCTACGTCTGAATCGGAAGAAAATTGTGCAGTAATGGCAGCACGTCAATTACGTGAATATTTGGAGACAGGAAATATTCGTAATTCAGTAAACTATCCAAACGTCGAGCTTCCATATATCGGAAAGAAACGTATTACAATTATGCATCAAAACGTTCCAAACATGGTAGGACAAATTACAGGATGTTTAGCAGAACATCATATAAATATTGCTGATATGATTAATCGTAGTAAACATTCTTGGGCATACACAATGATTGATATCGATAACGGAATTGATGATATAATAAAAGAGAATATTGTAGAAAATATAAGCAAAATTACAGGTGTTGTAGCCGTTCGAATGATTGTGTAAAGGAGAGAGGAATGTGGCAAAAATACGACCGTTTCGGGCCATTCGTCCAGTAGAGGAAAAAGCAGCACAAGTTGCAGCTTTACCGTATGACGTATTAAATAGTGAAGAGGCAAGGGAAGTTGTAAAAGGGAATCCATATTCTTTCTTGCATGTTGATAAAGCAGAAATTGATTTAGATCCTGAACTGTCACCGTATGATGATCGCGTGTATGAAAAAGCGGGCGACAATTTAAAGCAATTTATACGAGAAGAAGTGTTCATACAAGATGAAGAGCCAGCGCTATATATTTATGAACTGACAATGCAAGGAAGAACGCAGTCAGGCCTTGTCGTTTGTACATCTATTGATGAATACGAAGATGATACAATTAAAAAACATGAAAGAACACGTCATGAAAAAGAATTAGATCGTATTCGCCACGTAGATGTGTGTGACGCAAATACAGGTCCTATCTTTTTAACGTACCGTACAAAAGAAGAAGTAAAGCATTTGATTAGAAGCTGGAAAGAAGAGCATGCGCCAATTTATACATTTACAGCAGAAGATGGTGTTAAGCATGTTGCGTGGAAGGTTGCAGATGAAGAAGTAATTGCGACTTTAGTAAACGCATTTGAAGATATTCCTAATCTTTATATTGCGGATGGGCATCACCGCTCTGCATCAGCTGCAATAGTAGGACTTATGCGAAGAGAACAATATCCGAATTACACAGGAGAAGAGGAATTTAATTTCTTCTTATCGGTTCTATTCCCTCATGATGAATTATCAATTTGGGACTATAACCGAGTTGTGAAAGATTTAAATGGCTTATCAGAGGAACAGTTTTTAAATCAAATTACGCAGTACTTTTATGTAGAAGGAGCAATTGTTTCTCCGTATAAACCAAATGAGCCCAAATCATTTGGTATGTATGTAAATGAGAAGTGGTATAAGCTTACTGTGAAAGAGGAAACATTTGATGCGAATGATCTTGTTAGAGGTTTAGATGTATCTATCCTGCAAGATCATTTATTAAGCCAAGTACTTGAAATACATGATCCGCGTTCTGATTCACGCATTGATTTTGTTGGTGGAATTCGGGGGCTAGAAGAGCTAGAACGCCTTGTGAACAGCGGTGTATATAAAGCGGCATTCTCATTATATCCGACATCTATGGAAGATTTATTAGCAATTGCAGATGCCGGTGAAGTCATGCCGCCAAAATCAACGTGGTTTGAACCGAAACTTCGCAGCGGGTTGTTTGTTCATTCTTTAAAATAAATAGACTTCTTTAGTTAGAAAAACCGAAATGATTTTTAGTTTCGGTTTTTCTTATTTTACAAGTGTTTTTGAGGAGGGGTATGGATGAAATTGCAAGTAGGCGAAAAAATCACCTTTGAACGAACTTTTACGAAAGAGGATGTTGCGTTATTTACAGAAGTATCGAAAGATGAAGGCGTTCATCATGTTACACCAGATGAGCAGGGAAGATTTGTTGTACAAGGGCTGTTAACATCAACATTGCCTACAAAAATTGGCGGTGATTATAACGTACTAGCTCGCAAAATGGATTTTGAATTTTTACGTCCTGTTTTTAGCGGCGATACGATTCGTTGTGACGTAACTATTGAACAATTTGAGCCTGATGAAAAAAATCGCACAAAAATTATTGCGACGTTTATATGTAGGAATCAACTTGAAAAGGAAGTTATGAAGGGGAGTTTTTCGGGGATTATTCTTTAATTAGTAAAAAAAGAAATGAATAGGTGGGGGCATGATGTCTCTAGGGCGTAGATTTTTAATTCCCCCATGAAGAAAATTTTATGCATTGCTGAATACTGATAATATACTCTGTTCATTTTTAACTTGAATAAACTCGTCAACAAAAAGGACATTCCTAGTATTACAAGAAATGTCCTTTCCACTAAATTATAAGGTATTTTGCTGAAATTCAAACTCTAAAATTAGTTTACTAGTTTGACCTGTAAACTGATAATTATAGGATCCTCTCAGGTTTTCTAAGTTACCGGTAGCTTTAATAATTGTTCCTGGGGAATCTAAATTTCCTTTATCAAATATTCCTTGCTCTAGAGCTGTAAATGTCCCTTGTTGCCCCTTATAAATTCCTTCAAAGTGTAAAAATCCAGAAATTTTAGCAGTAGCTAAGTGACCATCATTTATATTTGAGTCTAAATAATATAATAAGTATTCAACAAAAGCCTTTCCTTTTAATTCCCCATCAATATCATATTCGACATGAGCAATATTAATAGGGAAATCTTTTTTATTATCATCGATTGGTTTTTCATCCCACTTACTTACTGTAAATGTTACTTCCATACACGTAATCTCCCTCCAATTATATACTTTTAAAAAGTACCAATTCACAGACATATCTCATAGGAGTGTTTTTATTCATTCCACGCCACTTTCCAAAATAGAGAAAGATCCATTTTCACAATTAATTTCTGCCATTGCACCGTAAGGTAAAATAAACTTCGGTTCAGTATGGCCAAAATTTAAATTATAAAGAATCGGCAAATCTTCTAAGTTATGTTCCTTCATAACCTGCAATATTTCCTGTTTATATTCTTCATAGTATTGTTCATCTTTCGGTTTACCAAAAATGATTCCTTTTGCTTTTTGAAGAATACCTTGCGCTGCATAATTTCGTAACCAATACTTTATATAATTTGGTTCTGGATGTTCTTCAGATGTTTCAAAGAATAGAATACTATTCTCCCAATGCTTTTTCTCAGGCCAAAGTTCCGTTCCTTTTACGAATTCCAATACTTCAATACAACCACCAATTAAACGCCCTTGTACAGTCCTAGATCCTTGAAGGACCTCATATCCGTTGTTTTGCTGCATCGTACGTCTTGTATCCTTATTTATTTCTATCCATTCTAAACGCTCACTCGTCCATTCGTTAGCTGGTTGAATTTCACCAATAATCTCATTTGAAAAGAGAGTTCGATTCACTGTTTCAATCGTATATGAATCCATCTCTATATTTTCAGCAAAATCGGTTAAGATTGCTGGACCGTAAAAAGAGGAAATTCCTGCTTTATGACAAAATAAGTGTGAAACGGTATCGTCAGAGTACCCCATAAAGATTTTCGGATTTTCACGTATCACATTAAAATCAATATAAGGTAGTAAACGGATACTATCTTCGCCACCAATATTCGTAATAATTGCTTTAACACGCGTATCTTTAAATGCTGTCATTAAATCTTCCGCACGAGCTCCTGGATTGTTATAAAGGTATTCGCTACCTTTTAAACTATTTGGCATTGGGATAACTGTAAGCCCAAATACGTCTTCTAATCTCTTTACTCCTTGCTCATAACGCCATCTTAGCTTAGAATCACCCGCTCCTCCCCATGAAGCACTTACTGTTGCTACGATATCTCCTGGCTGTAATCGCTTTGGTTTTATTAACATATGAATTCCGCCCCTACATAATGTAATGAACTACGATTATACAAACCGTAGCGCTGAAAAATATGATGCATGACATTAGTTTCTTCATCATCAACAATTTCACCTGCTGTAACTCGAGAATCTAGTCTCATTGTTGTATATTTAAAAATCACAGTATGCATCATTGCATGAGGAAAACGGTTGTTATTTTTATAACCTGTAACTATAATGATTACAGGTTGGTCGATACCAATCAAAAAAATAAAATCATCATGAATGGAGATGTTACATATGGGTATGAAAAAAATAATTTTAGCAGGTGCTTTAGGGATCGCAGCATTATCAGGAACAAATGTACCAGGATTAGAACTAACAAAAGCGAGTGCAGCTTCTATTGAATCGAATTTCTCGACGTTAGAAGGACGAGTAGTAGAAGTAGATAACGGTGTGATTGTTGTAAAATCTAAGCAATATGAGGAACCTGTTAGTGTGTATATTGATTCACTTTCAAACGTGAAAGTAGGAGATGAAGTAAAAGCTACTGGATCTATGATGCGTAATTTTACAGAATATATGGTTGCAACTGCAGTTGAAAATACAACAAACAAGTTAGGTATGCACATGAAAGAAGATGGTTCGCCTGATTATGTGATTGGGAAAGTATCAAAAGTAGGAACGATGGAAGATGAAGGAGACGGTGCTACTAAATATGTCGTAGTTGAGTATCCATCGCTAAATGGTAAGAAAGTTATTATTGATGTTTTCTTAACAAAGGGACAAGTATTTAATACGGGCGAGAAAGTAAAAATTGATATGAAGTACGTGGGCTGGGGTGGAAGTTCTATTAACTGGAACACAACGGACAACATTGAAAAAGTTCATGAGGTAAAGAGCAACGTTGAAAATAATGATGATGTTTGGATTTGGTCTTAATAAGGCGAGTATAAGTCGTTATTTGCATTTTTCTCCAAACAATACATGTAAAAACTAAATGTATCATGCAGTACCCATCAAATTATTATGTGTATAACAATTTGATGGGTACTTTTGTTTTGTGTTTTTTTGAGAATAACGGATTTCCAATAAGAATATGATGTTAACATTGGAGCGAAGGTGAAAAAATACAATATTGAAAGAGGTGTTCAAGGGTGGAGCAAGATGATGTTTATTTACGAGCTAAAAAAAGGGTGGAGAATTTAAAAGCTTTTTACATTCATTTAACGGTTTATATACTAGTGAACTTAATGCTTTTTATTATAAATATAAGTTCTGATTCAAGTAAATTATGGTTTTTATATCCACTTGCAGGCTGGGGAATTGGTATCGTTATACACGGTTTGACAACTTTTCCAGTTGGGATATTCGGGAAAGAGTGGGAAGAACGAAAGATTAAAGAATATATGGAGAAAGATAAGTGAATTTATTTCTGAAACGTATGAATATAAAATTCCATATGAATTTCTATGATCACACGCTTGATGCGAAGTCTATTCTATAGCTTCGCTTATTTGCTTTGTATTTGAAGTTTGTGCGAGTGAGAGTGTTTATATTCATTTTTTAGGCTGAATTGCATGTGAAATCAAAACTTTAGTTGTAGTACATAATAAATACAGTTATTTTACTTTCTTAATTACAAGTGAATATGGGATAAAGCTGATTTATCATCCTATATTAAAATAAAAATAAACCACTGTTCGATTTGAATATTCCACGATATAATAGTGAGAGTTTATGGCAGAATAAATATTTACATAAGAAGTGAGGTACTGTATGAAAAAAAGAACGACAGACATTATTTTTATTATTATCGGTGCATTTCTTTTTGCGTTAGGTGTCAATTTGTTTGTTATCCCGAACGAATTTGGTGAGGGCGGAGTAACAGGTATCACGATTATTACGTACTATTTATTTGAATGGTCACCGGGCTTAGTTAACTTAATTTTAAATGCGATTTTGTTAATAGCCGGTTATAAGTTTTTAAATAAGATTACAACAATTTATACGATTATCGCTGTAGTTACGAACTCGCTATTTCTTCATTTGACAGAAGGCTGGACGATTACTTCGGATGAAATGCTCGTAAATGCCATTTTCGGAGGAATATTTATCGGGTGCGGGATTGGTCTTATTATTCGCGTTGGCGGAACAACTGCAGGTACAACCATCTTAGCAAGGATGACACATAAATATTTAGGATGGAGCATTAGCTACGGTCTACTGTTCTTCGATTTAATCGTTGCGTTTTCATCTTATTTCATTATTGGTGCAGAAAAACTGATGATAACAATTATTATGCTATATGTAGCAACGAAAGTGATGGAGTTTGTAATTGAAGGTTTAAATCCGAAGAAAGCCATTACGATTATTTCTGATAATCCGAATGAAATTGCCGGGAAGGTAACTACCTTAATGGGCAGAGGGGTTACGGTGTACTCAGGTCATGGCTATTACACGAAAACTCCGAAGGAAATTCTTTATGTTGTTATTAATAAGCAAGAAGTAGTGAAGCTAAAACGGATTGTTCAAACTACAGATCCGGCTGCGTTCATCGCTATACACGATGTTCGTGACGTATTTGGAGAAGGATTCGTTGATATTTCTAAAGCATAGAAATTATTTTTCATTAAAATAATCTTAATACTAAAACGTAAGAATCTATTTTGAATAATCTTTTTTCAAAATAGATTCTTTTTCTTTTTCTTGCAAAAAATTCAATTGTTTCTTAATGTAGTGATGTAGAAGGATGAACGAGAGAGGGTTTAATGAAGATGATACATATTTTATTAGCTGATGACGATAAACATATTAGAGAGTTGTTGCATTATCATTTACAAAAAGAGGGATTTCAAGTTTTTGAGGCGGAAGATGGAAAGGTAGCGCAAGACGTATTAGAGAAGGAAAATATTCATCTTGCGATAGTAGACATTATGATGCCGTTCGTTGATGGTTATACGTTATGTGAAGAAATCCGGAAATATCATGATATTCCTGTTATTTTATTGACTGCAAAGGATCAGTTAGTCGATAAAGAAAAAGGGTTTATTTCTGGTACGGATGATTATATCGTAAAACCATTTGAGCCAGCTGAAGTCATTTTCCGTATGAAAGCTTTATTGCGCCGTTATCAAATGCTGAGTGCTGACATTATTACACTCCACGGAACGACAATTGATCGTAAAGGTGTTGAAGTGAAGTGTAACGGGCAGACGATTTTGCTTCCATTAAAAGAATTTGAGTTATTATCACAACTTGCTAGTTATCCTGGAAGAACATTTTCAAGAGAAGAGCTAATTGAATTAGTATGGGGAATGGATTTTGAAGGAGATGAACGAACGGTTGACGTTCATGTGAAGCGGCTGAGAGATCGTTTCTCAAAACGAACGGATGATTTTCAAATTACGACAGTGCGCGGACTCGGGTATAAGTTGGAGTTGAAATAAGATGAAATCACTATATTCTAGATTTGTATTTATGACGGTCGGCATTATGCTACTTAGTAGTATTATCGGCTTTTTATTAACGAACGTATATTATCAAGTGAAGTTAAAACCGTATAATAGTGAAAAGATTTTAAAGTATGCTGAAGAAGTTAAATCGTTATATGAAAAGCAAAGTGAAGAAAATCAAGAGGCGTACTTACATTCTATCGCAAAGTTAGGGTATGAAATTTATGTTGTCGATGATCAAAAGAATGGAAAGCGTATTGGCAATGCGTTTCGTAAGACGTCTATTAGCGATGCTACTGTTCATAAAGTATTGCAAGGAGAAACGTTTAATGGTGTTTCCACCTATCCAACTCGTCTCTTTATTACAGGGTTTTTCGATAATGAATTAATTAATAGCGTCGGTGTACCAGTGCAACACGGTGATAAACAGTACGCTTTATTTATTCGTCCTGACATTCAGAACCAATTTGGCGAAATGCGAATTTTCTTAGCGGTATTACTTGGGTTTATCGTACTATTAAGTATTATTTTTATAGCGATTGCAGCAGGTTATATCGTTCGCCCAATCCGTAAATTTACGAAGGCTACGCAAAAAATTGCGAGTGGGGAATATAAAATTGAATTAGACGTAAAACGAAAAGATGAAATAGGAACGTTATCTACGAGCTTCCAAAAGATGACGAAAAGTATTAAAGAACTAGATGAAATGAGACAAGAATTCGTTTCGAACGTTTCACATGAATTTCAGTCGCCGCTTTCTTCTATACAAGGTTTTTCGAAGACGTTGCAAACAGAAAAGATGAGCGTGGAAGAAAGAAACCATTACTTACAAATTATTGAGGGTGAAAGTAAGCGAATGTCTAGTTTATGTAAACAGTTACTCACGCTTGCATCACTAGATAAAGAAGAGAAAGTTCTACAAATAAAAGAATTCAATTTGCAGAAGCAAATTAAAGACGTTATTTTTATGCTCGAATGGAAATGGCGTGAAAAAGATATCGCTGTTGAATTTGATGTGCCAGATATCACTATAAAAGGTGATGAAAACTTACTTCATCAAGTATGGAGTAATATCTTTACGAATAGCATTAAGTTTTCAAACGATGGTGGAACGATTGAGTTTTTCGTGGAAGAGTTAGAGTCTAGCGTTATAATTTCTATATCAGACAACGGAATCGGTATGGAGAAAGAAGAAATGGATCGTATTTTTGACCGTTTTTACAAAGTAGATACAGCAAGGGCAAGAAACGTAGAAGGTAGCGGTTTAGGATTATCAATCGTGCAGAAGATTGTTGAACTGCATAAAGGGACCGTTTCGGTATATAGCACGAAAGGGGAAGGGACGACTGTTCGGGTGGAGCTTCCTAAATAGATAGAAGAGGCTGTTTGGGAACAGCCTCTTCTTTTTTTGTCGCTAGTATACGTGTAAAATGAAAAAATATGAGTCATTTTAATTGCATAATCGGATGAGTTTATGGAGTGGGATTAGGAGGAAGTTTATTTAAAAATGTAGAATCTCTACAGAGTTAGAGGGAGTGTATTAAAACTTGAACTGTGTAGGGAGGAAATTACTTTGAAACGAATTGACTTGTTATTAAACGTACTAGATTCAACATTCGATAAAGAGAGTTGGTATGCACCGTTTAAACATGCTATAGAAGGACTTACAGCTGAACAGGCTATGTGGAAACCAGCTGGAGAGACAACGAATACCATTTGGGAGAACGTTAATCATCTCACTTATTACAAAGAAAGACTTGCTGCAAACTTGGAAGGACGTGAATGGACACATAATCTTGATGGTAATGACACCTTTTATCTTACTAAGCAATCTAATGATGATAGGGAATGGAAGGAAGTCGTTGAACGCTCTGAAAATGCTCAGCGTAATTTAAGACAGGTATTAAGTGCAATTTCTGAAAGAGAACTTGAGCAAAATTCACTTGAAGGTAAATTACTGGACATTATGCTTCATGATGCTTATCATACAGGCCAAATTATTCAATTAAGGAAAATGCAGGGGGCATGGCCATCAAAGCGTTAACGGAGCGTTTTAGTTGGTACTATTGTTGAATAAATTTTAGATATTCAAACGATTTTATTGTTATATTTTTAGTGAAGTATTTTACATCCAAAATGAAATAATTATATTTTTAACCCCGTCCGCAATTTAGAACGGGGTTATGTTTGTTCTGTTATAAAGCCGCACCTTTCCCGGACTCTTCTTTAAACCGAAGCTCAAAAGTATCCGCTGTAATTTCATCAGCTTTCGGCAAAGCCCGTAATTTTGGATGAAGCAGCCATACGAGGGAAATGAATAAAATCCCAATACTAGCAAGCGCGAAAATAAGTTGGCTACTATATACATTCGCAGTGTATCCGCCAATTAAAGAGCCGAGCGGCATAGCAATTGTGCCCATGCTCCGTGTGACTGAATTGATGCGCCCAAGATATTGGTTCGGAATTACAATTTGACCAATTGTCGCAAATAATATGTTGGTCGCACCAATTGGTATCCAAGCTAAGCCAAATAAAAAAATGGATAACCATTGAAACGGTACAACCGTAGAGAGAAACCAAAAGAAAGCGCCAGTTGCGAAGCTAATAATGGAGACACGGCCAACATTATGTTTACCAACCCATGAACTGAATAGTGCTCCAATTAAACAACCGGCTGATATAGCGGCTAAAAAGAACCCATATAATCTCACACCACCTAAAGAATCAGCGAAAGAAGGGAGTATGGCCATCGTCATACCGATTGAAAAATTAGCGACAACGGAACCGATTAAGAAGACGCCCATTAAGGAACGAAAGACGATTGAAAACCCTTCTTTTAAATCAGTGAAATATTGCTTAGTTGAAAGTGTTGTGTCTGCTTCGGTTTGTTTTGGCATTTTCAATGAAACGAACAAAAGGGCAGTAATCGCAAATGTAAAAGAGTCGATCACATATAAAGTAATTGCGCCAAATAGTGCTACTAATATTCCGGAAAGAGTCGTGCAAATTAAATCAATGCCTTGATATGCAAATGAGAAAAGTGAATTTCCTTTTAATAATTGTGTTTTATGCAGTAGAAGTGGTAAAGCTTTTGATTGTGCGGGATAGGCGAATTGTTCGATAAAGGCTACGATGGGCATGATGATGAGTAGTAGTTGGACTGTTAATAGGTCGAAGTAGTGTGTAATAGGAATGATTAAAATAAGAATGCATTGCAAAACTTGTGTGATGACGAGGGTGTTTTTTATTGACCATCTATCAACGAATGGACCAGTAAGAAATTGTAATGCAGAAGGTAATAACGTAAGGGAACCAGCCAATCCAGAATAAAAAGGATTACCACTTAATTTGTATACGAGCCACATCGCTGCTACATAATACAAGCTATCTCCTATGTTTGTAAAAATTCTTCCTAAAAATAATAAGAGGAAATTCCGGTTTTTTAATATGTCCACTTTATCTACTCCTTTATAATAAATTTATTCGGTAAAATAAATTTGACCGTTTATGTAAAAAAAATCGTATTACGATTTTTCTTCTTTTTTAATAAATTGCTGCATTGTTCTCTCAGCGATTTGAAGTGCAGTAGTAGAAATATAATAAGGTTTACTATTCGGATCTTTATCTGCACCTTTTGTGATTTCGTTTAATTCAGCCATTAATTCATAAAACTTTTTCACCCACACTTGAAATTGTTCTGGCGTAGCATCAAATTCCCAGCAGGATGAAACGTAATTCCACTTAGCTGGATCTTCACTTGCATTTCGTAATGTAAAAGCTTCTTCTGGTGCAGCGAGAATTTGGCTTTTCGTTCTTTCTATCATTTGTAAAAAGATTTGGCGACCTGATTCGCTTAATATTTCTAAATGAGGTAATAGATCTGCGGCAGGGGTGAAGCCTTTAGCGACAGATTGATAAAACTTTTGAATAATCCCATTCTTTTCTTCTGTATAAACGATCTCTATAAGACCATTCTTTTCTAATTCTTTTAAATGATAATGAATTTTCGCCCTTGAAATGCCGAATTTCTCAGATAGTAATTGTCCAGTATAAGGACGTTCGCATAGACGTATCATCATTTCGGCACGTAGTGGATCGCTTAATGCTTTTAGTTGGCTATAAGTAGTTAGTGTTAATACGGGCTTCAACATGATCAACTCCTTGAATTAAATTACTCGGTCAATATTATTTGACTGAATTGTATCAAGGATTTCAAATATTTTCAATACTTTCTGAAAATTAAATCTTACTCTCTGTAATCTTCTGTTCATATTCCGTTCATAATTCTTTTTTATGATTAGTGCATAGAAAGAAAGAGGAAGGAGCGAGCGAAATGTTTTTAGCTCTGCGTGAATTGAAACAATCAAAATTAAGATACGGATTAATCGGACTGATTATGGTGTTACTATCATTTTTAGTTCTTGTCATTTCGGGATTAGCAAATGGATTATCATATGATAATGCTTCATCGATTCAAAATATGGAGGCAAATAAGTTCGTTTTAGCAGATGATGCGGAAAATAAATTACTTCGTTCACAAATTAAGAAAGACGATGTAGATAACGTAGTAAATCAAGTGGGCGAGAAAGAGGCAGTTCCATTTCGGGTGAAAGTTTCAACGTATGAAAAGAAAGATAGTTCGAAAAAGGTTGATATCGCTATTTTCTCAAGTGAACGCGATACATTTTTAGAACCGAACATTGTAAAAGGTGAGAAGTTAGGTACAGCAAACAACGAAATGGTTGCTGATGAATCAATTAAAGAAAAAGGAATCGATATTGGGGATACAATTATCGATCCTGTTTCAAAGAAAGAATTTACAATCGTCGGATTTACGAAAGATCAAATGTTTAGCCATACACCAGTCGTTTATGTAAATGAAGACGTATGGGGCGCTATTTCACAACCAAACCAAAAAGATTATAGTACAATCGCACTTAATACAGATAAAGAAGTAAAAAATGCACACGTAATTGACAAAAAAGAAGTGCTGCAAAGTATTCCAGGATTTAAAGAAGAGCAAGGAACGTTAACGATGATTATTGCATTCTTACTTGTTATCGCTGCATTACTAATTGGTGTATTCTTCTACGTTATTACACTGCAAAAAACACAGCAATTAGGTGTATTAAAAGCAATCGGTACAAAAAACTCGTATTTAGCAAATAGCTTAGTCGTGCAGGCGTTATTCTTATCAGTCGTTGCGATGGTAATCAGTATCGTTCTTGTACAAGGGTTAGAACAAATTTTACCAGCAGGTATGCCGTTCTTATTAACAACACCGATGATTGCACAATATGCAGCAATCTTTATCGTAATTAGTATTTTAGGAACACTTATTTCGTTATACCAAGTATTAAAAGTTGATGCGCTAGAGGCAATTGGAGGCGGGATGTAATGACTTCATTATTAAAATTAGACAAAGTAAGTAAAGTGTACGGAGAAGGGAATACGGAAGTAACAGCCCTTCATCCGATGTCGCTTGATGTGAAAGCTGGAGAATTTATCGGAATCGTTGGTCCTTCTGGATCAGGGAAAAGTACGTTATTATCGATCGCGGGTGCTTTATTATCACCGTCAAAAGGAGATATTTACATTCGTGAGCAAAATATTACGAAGTTATCAGAAAAGGAAATGACAGACATTCGTTTGAAAAAAATCGGTTTCATTTTCCAATTCGCAAATCTTGTTCCATACTTAAATGTAAAAGAACAATTGCTTTATATTGCAAAGCTTAAAAAAGACAACAAACAAGAGTCTGAAAAGCGTGCAGATCACTTACTAGCAGCGTTTGGATTAGGAGAAAGAAAAAATCATTATCCAAATCAACTATCTGGTGGGGAAAAACAAAGGGTAGCAATCGCTCGTGCGTTCATGAACAATCCAGATTTAATATTAGCGGATGAACCAACGGCAAGCTTAGACTCAAAACGCGCACGTGAAGTCGTGGAAATGATGAAACGTGAAGTGAAAGAAAGCCAAAAAGCAGCAATTATGATTACACATGATGAAAGAATGCTTGATGTATGTGATCGTATATTGACGCTTCGAGATGGGAAATTGGTATGATGAAAAAAAGAACTCTTACAATTGTAAGAGTTCTTTTTTTTGTTTTTTCAAGCATTAACAAGAGGAAGAGGGTGGTATACTTTGTGGGAAACGGAAAAGATTTTCGGGGTCATATTTTGCTTTTACTTTCCGCAGCTTATCAAAGTTTGCTCCGTAATATTCTTGTCCGAAATTTTCGATGTTTTGATCTGGAACATTTACATAAGAACCAGTTACATACGGCTTTATTAATTGACGAACTCTTTCAACTGATGCTAGATTGGCAGCTTCTTCAGACTTGTCTTTCCAGCTAGCAGTCCATTCTGTATAAAATAAAGGGCTTCGCCAAAAGAAAGCTGTTTTACTGCTAGGTACTTTACTTATAGCACCTCCCCAATTAATAAAAAAGAAATTAGCTTCTGTTCCAGTAGCTTCTTCTAAAAATCGTTTCATAATGGAAATAGGTTCTTCCGGCCAAAGGTTAAGTGCCCAGGCAGAAGAGAATTTCACACTTTGATCAGATCGACCAGGGATTGGCTCATCTGGATCTAAGAAATCGATAGCGGCTGGGTAAGGTAATTCTTCTATAACAATTTGTGTTGGAGTTCCAGCATTTGTTAAAGGTTCTAATAGTTTGATGAGTTCACTTTTGGAACCTAAAAAAATACCTTCTGCATGGCAAAGTCCATTTATTTTGCTGTAAATTTCAAGAAGGCAGCCTAATCGTGAGTCTACAAAAGGTGCCCATTCTTGCCAAACTTTGAAAACAGTTTCTAACTGATCCCATGGCCAAATGATATTAAAGACTGTGGCAGTATTAGGGGCACGATGAAGCTTCAATGTATATTCAGTGTTGTATCCGAAGTTTCCACCACCACCACCTCTAGAAGCCCATAATAAATCTTTATTGCAACATTGATCTGCTTGAATAATTCGGCCTGTCGCATCTACTGTTTCTAAAGCAATAAGGTTATCACTTATTAGACCGATTGTTCGTGAGACTACTCCAAAACCACCGCCCATTGTAATGCCACCGATTCCAACTGTAGGACTATCTCCAAACGGTGACATAAAACCTTCTCTAGCTAGTCCCTTTACAAGTGGCCCGACGTGAATTCCAGTTTGAACGGTTGCGATACCATTCTTTTTATCTAAACTTACTTTGTTCATATCACTTACATCAATAACGATGCCGCCATTTACTACAGAAAGGTTTTTATCTAGCGCATGTCGACCACTTCTAACACGTAACGGAACATGATTTTCGCGAGCCCATTTAATGGCGTTACTAACATCATATGAATTTTGTGCAAAAACAAAGACGAGGGGGAAGACATCAACGTAAGGATTCCAATTCTTAATAGCTTCTAAATAACCGGGATCTCCTTTGTAAATTACTCGTCCTGTAAGTTTTGTTGAACCCATGTATTTCACTCCTTATCAATATTTATAGATGTCGTTCTAATGTAGCAATGGAACATGGTCATGTAGTAATTAGAAGAATAAGAACTTTATGAGAGGGGGGAAAATATCATGTAGGTACGAGTAGAGGCTAAATATATGGTGATTTAGATGATTTGGAAAATTTTATTGCTACACAAATTCTATTAGTAGTGTATGAATTAAGAGTTAGTATTGTTAAAGAATTGTACACTTTCCTATTAGTATGACTTAGGGGAATGACAGTTTTTCAGTTTTGTTAAAGTATAAGGAACTAATCTAAGTTTGAAATTTGATAATTATATTTATTTTTGAGGTATTATCATAATGAAAAAGTGAAAGGTTGGGCTCTGCAACAAATGATACGTGGATAGAAATAGAATCTAACTGTAGAGGGTTAACTAGTTTGTAAACGCACTTATATTAGGTCTCTTCCTTAAGAAGCCTATGCATAGGCTTCTTAGAGAAGGGACAGTAGATTATATAATCAAAATGATAGCTGTTTTATAAATACTTTTTAATTTTATTACGAGTAAGTAATAAAACACCGCCTAATACAGATAGCATTCCTAGAGCCATATTGTTTGATTGCTCGCTACCAGCGTTAGGAAGTTCTTTAGTGTTATTGTTTTTAGTACCATTATCTGCTTGCGTTTGTTTAGACTGTGATACTTCATTAATCTTGTTATCAACATTTTGCTTCGTTGTATGTAACTCAGCTAATTTGTCGTCAATTTTTTTCTCAGTATGCTTAAAGTCGTTGATTTTAATATCTAGGTCTTGTTTTTTCTTTGTTAAATCGTCTGAAACAGTTTGTTTCGATTGTTTAATTTCGTTAATTTTATTTAGTAAATCTTCTCTAGCCTTTTGTAATTCAGCTAGTTTGTTTTTTACATCTTGTTTAGCTAATTCTAAGTTAGCGGAAAGACTATCTAAATTGCCTTTAATTTTCTTAAGTTCCTCTAACGTGTTACCAGTATTCGGCTTGTTTTCTTTTAGCTCAGCGAGTTTGTCCTCAGCAGTTTGTTTCGCTTTCTTTAACTCAGCTAATTTGTCATCTACTTGTTTTTTAACTTCCTTAAGTTCATTAACCTTTTGATCAATGTTCTCTTTATGTTGCTTCAT